>NZ_JBJDNI010000013.1:0-131569 GCF_044900545.1 Scandinavium sp. NPDC088450
CATCCGGCAAAGCATCAGGAGAAACCTATGGTCACCGCTCTTATCACCGTTGCCGCTATCGCCTGGATTTGCCAACTGGCGCTGGGCGGCTGGCAAATTCATCGGTTCAATCAGGCTTTCGACCAGCTCGCACAGCTTGGCCGCATCGGCGTCGGCCGTTCTGGCGGGCGCTTTAAGCCACGAGTCGTCATCGCTGTCGCCGTCGATCAACAGGGGATAATTTCCGATTCACTGATCCTGCGCGGGCTAACCGTCTTCGCCCGAACCCGAAAAATTGAGGCGATCGAAGGGCAGTTGTTCGGGCAAATCGAGCCTGATGTGATCTTTCCCCATGATCAGAGCTGTCAGAATGCTCTATCATTAGCGCTTAAATTGAAACACAGATAATTTCGTTGTAAACGCTCTAAGCTTGCGAAATTATCATTTCGCAACTTAAGGAACTCAGCGCCCATGAAACCACGGCAGCGCCAGGCGGCCATTATCGAACATCTGCAAAAGCAGGGAAAATGCTCGGTAGAGGATTTAGCCCTGTACTTTGACACCACCGGCACCACCATCCGCAAAGATTTAGTCGCGCTGGAAAACACCGGCGCGGTGATCCGAACCTACGGTGGCGTGGTGCTCAACAAAGATGAAGCCGATCCGCCTATTGACCACAAAACGCTGATCAACACCTCTCAGAAACAGCTCATCGCCGAAGCCGCCGTGGCCTTTATTCATGATGGCGACTCGATAATCCTCGATGCAGGCAGCACCGTGTTGCAGATGGTGCCGATGCTGAGCCGCTTCAACAACATCACCGTGATGACCAACAGCCTGCATATCGTCAACGCCCTGTCTGAATTCGATAACGAACAAACCATTCTGATGCCAGGCGGCACGTTCCGTAAGAAATCCGCCTCTTTTCACGGGCAACTGGCGGAAAATGCCTTTGAGCATTTCAGCTTCGACAAGCTGTTTATGGGCACCGACGGCATCGATCTGAACGCAGGCGTGACGACCTTCAACGAAGTGTTCAGCGTCAGTAAAGCCATGTGTAATGCGGCCCGCGAAGTCATTCTGATGGCGGACTCGTCCAAGTTTGGCCGCAAAAGCCCGAACATTGTTTGTAGTCTGGAAAGCGTCGACACCCTGATCACCGATGCAGGCATCGAACCGTCCTTTAAACAAGCGCTGGAAGCCAAAGGTATTAACGTCATTATCACCGGAGAACGTCATGAATAACCTGTTGTTGAACGCCGGTCGTCAGACCCTGCAAATCGAACTGGAAGAAGCGAGCCGCCTGCCGGATCGTCTGGGCGACGAGTTCGTTCGCGCCGCCAAAGCGCTGCTGGAGTGCAAAGGCAAAGTGATCGTCGCCGGGATTGGCAAATCCGGACATATCGGTAAAAAGATCGCCGCCACGCTCGCCAGCACCGGAACGCCCGCGTTCTTTGTTCACCCGGCAGAAGCGCTGCACGGTGACTTAGGCATGATTGAAAGCCGCGATGTGATGCTGTTTATCTCCTATTCCGGCACAGCGAAAGAGCTGGATTTCATCGTGCCGCGCCTGAAAGAGAAATCGATAACCCTGCTGGCGATGACTGGCAAACCGGGTTCCCCGCTGGGCCTTGCCGCGGCGGCCGTGCTGGATATCGCCGTTGAGCGCGAAGCCTGCCCGATGCATCTGGCCCCGACGTCCAGCACCGTCAATACCCTGATGATGGGTGACGCACTGGCGATGGCCGTTATGCAGGCACGTGGCTTTAACGAAGAAGATTTTGCCCGCTCTCATCCTGCGGGAGCGTTAGGCGCGCGATTGCTGAACAAAGTTCATCACCTGATGCGCACCGACGACCAGATCCCGCAGGTCAAACTGACGACAAGCGTGATGGACGCGATGCTGGAATTAAGCCGTACCGGGCTGGGCCTGGTTGCCGTGTGTGATGACAGCGCAAAGGTCAAAGGCGTGTTCACTGATGGCGATTTGCGTCGTTGGCTGGTCGGTGGTGGCAAGCTGGAAGCAGCCGTGTCAGAAGCGATGACCCAAGGCGGCGTCACCCTCGAAGCAGACAGCCGCGCAGTGGATGCCAAAGACGAACTGATGAAACGTAAAATTGCTGCCGCGCCGGTGGTCGATAAAAACGGTCACCTTTGCGGCGCAATCAACCTGCAGGATTTCTACCAGGCAGGCATTCTCTAAGCTTTCATCCCCAGACGTTTTGCCAGCCGATGCAGGTTGGCAACGTCCAGTGATAGCGCCCGGGCCGCGGCGGCCCAGTTGTGTTGCTGACTTTCCAGCGCCTGCGTAATGGTCTGGCGCTGGAATGCTTCAGTGGCTTCCCGTAAGTTGACGGCTTCAACATGAACCGGATTACTCTGCACCACGGGTGGTGAAGACGCTTCGAAAGAAAAATGCCCCGGCGTAAGCACCACGCTATCATCCGTTCGGGCTGCACGAGCCAGCACCACAGCCCGATGAATCGCATGTTCCAGTTCCCGCACATTGCCAGGCCAGCCGTAAGTTTTCAGCTGCGCGCGCGCGGCCGGGTTCAGCACCACCTGCGAAAGCCCCATTCGCAGGCGGCACTGCTCACAGAAATACCCTGCCAGCAGCACAACATCATCGCTGCGCTCCCGCAGGGATGGAACGGCAAGCGGGAACACGCTCAGACGGTGGAACAGGTCCGCACGAAAACGCCCGGCCAGCACTTCTTCACGCAAATCCCGGTTCGTTGCTGCCAGCACCCGCACGTCCACTCTCAGGCTGCGATCATCCCCGACTCGCTGAATATCACCATACTGCAACACCCGCAGTAATTTAGCCTGAAGCGACAGCGACAGTTCACCAATCTCATCAAGGAACAGCGTGCCGCGATCCGCAATCTCAAATTTCCCGCTACGGTGGCTGATGGCCCCGGTGAACGCCCCTTTCACATGCCCGAACAGCTCGCTTTCCGCCACGCTTTCCGGCAGCGCCGCGCAGTTGAGGTACACCAGCGGATGCGCTGCACGAAGCGAATGCTGATGAATGGCCCTGGCCACCAGCTCTTTCCCGGTGCCCGTTTCGCCGCCAATCAACACATTCAGATCGGACGCCGCAACAATCTCAATCTCTTTTTTCAACTGCAGCATCGGGGACGAAAGGCCAATGATCTCCTGCTCTCCCGTCGCGGCAGCGTCCCCCGACTGACCCGGCAGCACGTTCTGACTCTCCAGACGAGCAATCAGCAGCGCGTTGTTTAACGCCCCCGAAACCAGGGCCGCAATCAACCTTAATTCCTCATCGCTGTAGCTGTCGAACTGATGCTCATCCATGCCGTCCAGCGTCAACGCACCAATCAGGTTTTGCCCGGCAAAAAGCGGCAACCCAAGACAGGCGTGAACCTTTAAACTCTCTTGCCCGGGTATCAGGCCGTCATAAGGATCGGGCAAATCGCTGTCTGCCGGAAAACGCACCACATCCCCGGCGCGGGCAATCGCTTCCAGCCTCGGATGGCCTTCGAGCGAAAACCGCCGCCCCAGCACGTCTTTTGCCAGCCCATCAATCGCCAGCGGAATAAACTGATGCGCGTCGTAACGCAGCAGCGCTGACGCATCGCACCCCAGCAGTTGGCGCAGGGTCGTTATCAGGCGGGAAAAGCGATCCGGATGTCCGATATCGCTTTGCAACTCGATGGCGATTTTCGCCAACGCTTCGGTGGAGAAACTCATACCGGCCTCATGGTCATTATGACTCTGCTCATTGTCTTTTTGACAACACAAAGGATAGTCAAAATGACAAAGCTCAGCAACAAGGAATATATAAAATAACTATAAATCAATAAGATATAAAATGGCACGTAACTTGTAATAGTCAGACAACTTTTATGAACCAAAAGAGTGACTGAGGACGTTATGGCTATTCATGTTAAAAATAATATTCATTGGGTTGGGCAACGCGACTGGGAAGTTCGTGATTTTCACGGCACCGAATATAAAACCCTGCGTGGCAGCAGCTACAACAGCTATCTGATCCGCGAAGAAAAAAACGTGCTGATTGACACCGTCGATCATAAATTCAGCCGCGACTTCGTGCAGAACCTGAGGGCAGAAATCGACCTTGCCGATATCGACTACATCATCATAAATCACGCCGAAGAAGATCATGCGGGCGCGCTGACCGAACTGATGTCCTGCATTCCGGACACGCCCATCTATTGCACTGCCAACGCCATCGACTCCATTAACGGTCATCATCATCATCCTGAGTGGGATTTCCGGGTGGTGAAAACGGGCGATACGCTCGACATTGGCAATGGCAAGCAGCTCATTTTTGTGGAAACCCGCATGCTGCACTGGCCAGACAGCATGCTGACCTACCTGACAGGCGACGCTGTACTGTTCAGCAACGACGCGTTCGGCCAGCATTATTGTGACGAGCACCTGTTCAACGATGAAGTGGATCAGACTGAACTGTTTGAGCAGTGCCAGCGCTACTATGCCAATATCCTCACGCCGTTCAGCCGTCTGGTGACGCCAAAAATTACCGAGATCCTCGGCTTCAATCTGCCCGTCGAAATGATTGCGACCTCTCACGGCGTGGTCTGGCGCGATAATCCGACGCAGATCGTCGAGCTGTACCTGAAATGGGCGGCAGATTATCAGGAAGATCGGATCACGATTTTCTACGACACCATGTCGAACAACACGCGCATGATGGCCGACGCCATTGCCCAGGGCATCAACGAAGTCGATCCACGGGTGGCCGTAAAAATCTTTAACGTTTCCCGTAGCGATAAGAATGAGGTGTTAACCAACGTCTTCCGCTCTAAAGGCGTGCTGGCGGGTACCTCGACCATGAACAATGTGATGATGCCGAAAATTGCAGGACTGGTGGAGGAGATGACCGGCCTGCGTTTTCGCAATAAACGCGCCAGTGCCTTTGGTTCACATGGCTGGAGCGGTGGCGCAGTCGATCGGCTTTCCACAAGGCTTCAGGATGCCGGGTTTGAGATGTCATTAAGCCTGAAGGCCAAATGGCGTCCTGACCTCGACGCACTGGACGTTTGCCGTGAACATGGCCGTGAAATCGCCCGTCAGTGGGCGCTGTCACCGCTGCCTGCTGCGTCTTCCTCCCCGCAAATTCAGCCAAAAGCGAAGATGAACGCAGCCGCCGATCTCGGCCCCTACATGCTGTGCAGCGTCTGCCAGTGGATTTACGATCCTGCCACGGGTGAACCGAATCAGGATGTCGCTCCGGGTACGCCATGGAGCGACGTGCCAGAAACCTTCCTGTGCCCGGAATGCTCGCTCGGCAAAGAGGTGTTTGACGTGCTGGCAACGGAGGCAAAATGACGAGCGGCATTGTTATCCTCGGCTCAGGATTTGCCGCTCGCCAGCTGGTGAAAAATATCCGCAAACAGGACGCTCAGGTGCCGTTAACGCTGATCGCCGCCGACAGCATCGACGAGTACAACAAGCCGGATCTCAGCCATGTGATCAGCCGCGATCAGCAGGCAGAGGATCTGACATTACAAACGGCGGGCGACTTTGCCGAACAGTACAACCTTCGCCTGTTCCCGAACACCTGGATTACGGAGATCGATCCGCAAGCCCAAAAGGTCAAGAGTGTCGATCAAAGCTGGCGCTATGACAAACTGGTGCTGGCAACCGGGGCCAGAACGGCAATACCGCCGATTGTGGGAAAGGAGTTGCTGCTCACGCTGAACAGCCAGCAGGAATATGCCGCGGCACGCAGAGGATTGTGTGATGCAAGGCGAATACTAATCCTGGGCGGCGGCCTGATTGGCTGCGAGCTGGCGATGGATTTTCTCAGCGCGGGGAAAGCCGTCACCGTGGTCGACAGTTCAGCGAGCCTGCTCGCCTCGCTCATGCCGCCGGAAGTCAGCAGCCGCCTGCAACATTGCCTCACGCAAAACGGCGCGGAGCTGCGGCTTAATCGTCAGGTTCAGGCATTGACCCAAAGCAGTACGGGCATTCAGGTGACGCTCAATACAGAGCAACTGTTCGATGTTGATGCCGTCGTCGCCGCAACGGGTTTACGTCCTGAAACCGCCCTTGCGCAGCGTGCGGGAATCACAGTAAACCGCGGGATTGTGGTCAACGCTCAGTTGCAAACCAGCGATCCGCACATTTACGCCCTGGGCGACTGCGCAGAAATCAAGCGCAGGCTTCTTCCTTTCCTGCAGCCCATTCTGCTGAGTTCACTGACGCTTGCGAAAACGCTGTTGGGCGATACCGCCGAGCTGAAACTGCCGCCGATGCTGGTGAAAATTAAAACGCCTCTGCTGCCATTACAGTTGGCAGGGGAAACGCAGCGTGATGATCTGGAGTGGACTCTCGCCAGCAGCGCAGAAGGGATGGTGGCGAAAGGAACAGACCGCGACGGAAAATTACGAGGATTTGTGGTGAGTGAAGGCCGAATGAAAGAGGCCTTCACATTGCTGAAATTACTGTAATCGCTTCACGCACAGGGAAGTGCGTCATACCCTCGCCAGCGATACACCGCCCAGGACACAATCCAGCAGGCCATGAACAGGCCGATAACCACGAAGCCCGCGTTGCCCAGATTCTCATTCAGGGCACCCACCACCTTCCAGAGACCGCCGCTGAAGCCGAATTTGTCCATCAGCAGCCCCAGCGCTTCCAGCCCGCCGATAAACAGCGCCACCACCACAGACGTGCCAGTAATGGTCATGTTGTAATAGAGCTTGCGCTGCGGCTTGTTGAACGCCCAGCCGTAGGCACCGACCATCAGCACGTTATCCAGCGTGTCGATAAGCGCCATCCCGCTTGCAAACAGCGCCGGGAAAATCATGATGCTCCAGATCGACATGCCGCTGGAGGCACTGGCGGCGGTGATGCCCAGCACGCCAATTTCAGTCGCAGTATCGAAGCCCAGGCCGAACAAGAACCCGACCAGATACATGTGCCAGCTTTTCCCAATCAGGAGAAAGGTTTTGCCAAAGATCCAGCTCATCATCCCGCCGCTGGCCGCCACGTCCGCCGTAAACGGCTTGCCCTGACGGAAGGCTCTAAAACTACGCCACACGCTGCGCAGAATAATCAGGTTCACAAAGGCCATCGCCAGTAAGAAAAGCGATGAGACCGCCGTGCCAATCAGGCTGCCGGTATCATGAAACCAGCCCATTTTTTGTTGGAAGGCGGTGGCTGTCGCGGCGATCGCGGCCGATGCCAGCACCACGACAGAAGAGTGTCCAAGGGAGAACCAGGCACCGACGCCGAACGGGCGCTTGCCCTGCTGCATCATTTTACGCGTGACGCTGTCGATGGCGGCAATGTGGTCGGCATCGACCGCATGGCGCAGGCCGTATCCCCACGCCAGCAGGCTGGCCGCCATCAGCGCCCCGCTGTGACCAAACACCTGCCATGCCCAGCACCAGGCCAACACATTCGCCAGCAGCAGCGCGCCGACCAGCAGCGCCGCACGAGGTTGTTGACGTAAAAGCCTAATCAGCATCATCCCTTCCTTTCTTTCTGCCAACGGGCGGCCGCGATGACCGCCTGTCCAAATGAAATACCGCCGTCGCCTGCAGGCAACCGATGCGGAAATAAAAGTGTAAAACCAGTCAGATAAAACGCCAGCCGCTCGCGAAGAAGCTGGTTATGCAGCACGCCGCCGCCAAAGACCAGGGTGTTGATTTGGGCTTGCCGGGCAAAATGGCGCAACATTTCAGCCAGGCCACAAGCCAGCGCATCATGAAACGCCCAGGCTTTTTCCGCGTTTGCCGCAGGCCAGTCAAACCACAGTCGCCAGAAGGTCGCCATCTCCAGCGCCCCGTTGCGCCACGGCAGCACAATCGGGTGTTTCCCGCCAGCGCTTTGCCGGGCTAAAACTTCAAGCTGGCAGGCCGCTTCCCCTTCATAACTGAGTGATTCAGCCGCGCAACCAAGGCTGCTGGCAACCGCGTCAAACAACCGCCCACAAGAGGAAACGAGCGGTGCGTTAATCCCTCTCTCCACCGCGCGAGCCAGCGCTTCTGCCGGATAATTTTTTAGCGGCAATCGTGATGGCCACTCCGGCACGAACGCCATTCCCTGCGCCAGCAAGTTTCGCCACGGTTGTCGCGCCGCCAAATCGCCACCCGGCAAAGCCACTGCAGGCAAACCTGCAAGCCGTTCAAACTGGTGATAGTTCACCCGCAGGCATTCCCCGCCCCACAGTTCGCCGTTTTCGCCCATTCCAATGCCGTCGAGCGTAAGAGCAATAACGTCTCCACCGTCGAGCGGCCAGCCCTGTTCCGCCATACAGGCTGCGGCGTGGGCGTGATGGTGAAACACTTCCTCAAACGGCAGGCCGAGCGCTTTGCCCCACTGCCCGGAGCGATAGCCAGGATGCGCATCTACGACGACTTTTTGGGGCTTAAAATCATAAATCGACTGCATCAGCGCCAGCGCCTTTTGCCACTGCGCTTCCACGCCTTCTTCGCTCAAATCACCAAGATGCTGGCTCAACACGGCCTCTTTGCCACGTACCAGACAGAAGGTGTTTTTCATGTCTGCTCCGCAGCAAAGCATTGGCGGAATGTCGTTGAAGCCAGCAGGCAGCGGCATGGCATCCGGCACATAGCCCCGCGCCCGGCGCAGCATTTCGCCGCTCTGACGCAAAACGGAATCATCCATGCGCTGAACGATATCGCGGTTATGCAGCAGAAAACCGTCCGCTATCTGCGCCAAATCCCTGAGCGCATCCTCGTTGCTGATAGCGGGAGGCCTGCCATTAAGATTGCCGGAAGTCATCACTAATGGGCGATTCAGCGCCTGCATCAACAAGTGCTGAATGGGGTTCGATGGCAGCATGATGCCAACCTCATCAAGCCCTGGCGCAATCTCTTCGCACAGCCCATTGACGCCTTTTTTGGCAACCAGCACGATGGGCGACGCCGGAGAGGTAAGCAACTTTTGTGCCTGAGATGAAAAGCCTTCTGACTGCGCCACCATCACCGCCAACGGCTTAGCCGGGCGATGCTTGCGCGCTCTCAATAGCGCAACAGCAGAAGGATTTCCGGCATCGCAGGCAAGATGAAAACCGCCCAGCCCTTTCACCGCGACAACGCCGCCCTGCGCAATCTTTCCGACCGCCGCCATCAGCGCCGCTTCACCGTCCATATTTGCCGTATCGTCTTGCCAACTGAGCTGCGGGCCGCAGTCGGCACAGGCCACTGGCTGGGCATGAAAGCGACGATCTCGCGGGTCGCGATACTCTTTCTCGCAAGCCGGGCAAAGTGGAAACGCCGCCATCACGGTAAAGGGGCGGTCATAAGGCATGGCGTGAATAATGGTAAATCGCGGGCCGCAGTGAGTGCAGTTGATAAACGGATAACGGTAACGCCGGTTGTGCGGGTCATTCATTTCAGCGAGACAGGCCGGACACGTCGCCGCATCCGGCACAATTTGCGTGCTCATGGCTCCGGCACCGCTTGCGCGAATGCTGAAATCTTCGGGCTGTGTTTCCCAGTGATAAGGCGTGATATCCGTGGAATCGATACGCGCCAGCGCGGGGCAATGGCGCTGCAAATGGGCAACAAACCCATTATCTGCACCGACAAGGTGCACCAGCACGCCCTCACCGTCATTGCTGACATCTCCACAGCGCTGTAACTGCTGCGCAACCTGCCAGACAAACGGCCGAAACCCCACGCCCTGCACTTTGCCCCGAACACGAAGGGCAATTCCGTTCATCGTGCTATCACCAGGCCAGCGCAGTGCGGCGGCGTTTTTCTTCATTCAGTTTTTCAAGCGCCATGCGGTCAATGCAGGTCAGGGCGAACGTTGGGCAAGAAGCAATACAGGCAGGGCCTTCTTCACGGGTATGGCAGAGGTCGCACTTGTTGGCTTCCGCTTTTTCCATCTTCACCTTCATGCCAAAGCCGCTGGTGCGAATGACCGGCCGAACCACCACTTCCATCGCGCCATAAGGGCACGCCACGACACAGGTTTTGCAGCCAATGCAGCGTTCCTGCATCACATGGACAAACCCATTTTCACGGGCGATGGCATTGTTAGGACACACGTTGGCACAGGGCGCATCTTCACACTGGCGACAGGCTGTCGCGGTGGAGATATTCACGCCTTTGATAACATGGATGCGGGGCAAAAAAGTTTGCGGGGTTAACGCCGCGCAGTCCTGATCTTCCTGATGCGCCACGGCGCAAGCCACTTCACAGGTGCGACAGCCAATACATTTGCTCGCTTCCGCGATGATGAAACGGTTCATCCACTCCTCCAGCATTTCGCGTTAAGGCTGGGGCTATGCATTTTCCGCGCCATTATTAAAATGGCTATTTATCAATAGATTAACGATTTCACTCGTGAAGTGTCAGCCTGTCATCGTCACTTATGACGACGACAGGACACAAGGTCAGGTAAAGGGGCCCGCAGTGACGGAATCTCGCATGATAAGCTCGCCGGGGAAGGCGTGCTGGAGATTGAATTCGCCGCCATCCAGCATAAAAATCAGACGGTTGATGGTTTCTTCAATCATCGCAGTAACCGGGATTTTCACGCTGGAGAGCGCCGGAATGGTGTACGGCGCGAGCGCCACGTCATCAAAACCAATCACCGAAACTTGTTCAGGCACGCGTACGCCTTTGGCATAGAGTTGCTTCATCGCGCCAATCGCCATGTCATCGTTACTGGCGACCAGTGCGCTGAATGACACATTGCGTTCGAGTAATGTTTCCACGCCCGCTGCCCCTGTCGCGGGGGTCCATTTTCCTTGGGCAATCAGTTCATCCCGCACAGCAATACCGTGGCTGTTCAGCGCCTCTTTGTAGCCTGCCAGACGCTCAATACCCGTCGGTGAATCCAGCGAACCCGTGATAAACGCGATATCCCTGTGGCCCTGTTGAATCAACTGTTCCACCGCCATCTGGCTTGAGGCTTTTTGATCCGACCAGACGCAGTGACTGCCGTTTTGCCGCAGACGACGGTTAAGCACCATGATCGGTTGCTCGTGGTTGCGGATGATTTCATCCATCTCATCGGGGGTCAGAAAACGGGGATAAATGATGATCGCATCGCAGCGCAAATCGAGCAGGTACTGAATCGCCGCCCTTTCCTCTTCTGCACTGTGTTTACCATCCGCGAGGATCAGCTGACGCCCCTGGTCTTCTGTCAGGCGTGCCGCATGAAACAGCAGTTCGCTGAAGTAGACGCCGTGATACAGCGTGTTGGTCACCACCAGCCCGAGCGTCTGACTTTTCTTCGTTGCCAGGTTTCGCGCCAGCAAATTGGGGCGATAGCCGCTCTCCGCAATCGCCTTAAACACTCTGTCTTTGGTGTCCTGGCTGACATAACCATTGCCCGACAGCACGCGGGATACGGTGGCTTTCGACACGCCAGCGCGCTTCGCCACTTCCAGCATCGTTGTCATGTTGCTCATCCGTCTGAAAAAAGTGCTGGCAGTGTACTTCAGGATCTGAGGATTTTCAGCAATCGCGATCTTCGGTGATCGTCATCACGAAAATAAAATAGTTCTCATGACTCTCTTGTTTCACCGAGCCGATCTCTTCATGATTTTGTGGAACCGGTTTCCTACACAAAGATTAACCACACCAAGATGGATTAACCCGATGTCAAAAAACTATGCCGCGCTGGCTCAGGATGTTCTGTCCGCGCTTGGCGGGGCCGACAATATCGCCGCCGCCACTCACTGCATGACGCGTCTGCGCTTTGTGCTGAATGACCCCTCTCTCGCGGATGTTGCCACACTGAAAGCCCTTAGCGGCGTGCTCGGCGTGGTGCGCAGCGATAACCAGTGCCAGGTGATTATCGGCAACACCGTTTCACAGGCGTACAAAGAAGTGATGGCGCTGCTGCCGGGTAATCTTCAGCCCGCCGTGGAACAAAATCCGCAAAAATGGACGCTGCGTCGCGTGGGCGCGGGCATTCTTGATGCGCTGATCGGCACCATGTCTCCGCTGATCCCGGCGATCATCGGTGGCTCAATGGTGAAGCTGTTGGCGATGGTGCTGGAGATGTCCGGTGTGCTCGCCAAAGGCACGCCAACGCTGACTATTCTGACCGTCATCGGCGATGGCGCATTTTTCTTCCTGCCATTGATGGTGGCCGCTTCCGCTGCGGTGAAATTCAAAACCAACATGTCGCTCGCGATTGCGATTGCTGGCGTTCTGGTCCACCCAAGCTTTATCGAACTAATGGCAAAAGCCGCGCAAGGGGAACACGTTGAGTTCGCCTTTATTCCGGTCACGGCGGTGAAATACACCTACACCGTTATCCCGGCGCTGGTCATGACCTGGTGTCTGTCGTTTATTGAACGCTGGGTCGACAAAATCACACCTGCGGTCACGAAAAACTTCCTCAAGCCGATGCTGATTGTGCTGATTGCCGCCCCGCTGGCTATCCTGTTGATTGGCCCAATTGGCATCTGGATTGGTACCGCCATTTCCGCGCTGGTGTACACCGTTCATGACTACCTCGGCTGGCTTTCCGTCGCCATCATGGGCGCACTGTGGCCGCTGCTGGTGATGACCGGGATGCACCGGGTCTTTACGCCGACCATCATTCAGACCATTGCCACCACTGGCAAAGAAGGCATGGTGATGCCGTCAGAAATTGGCGCCAACCTGTCGCTCGGCGGCTCTTCACTTGCCGTCGCGTGGAAAACGAAAAACCCGGAACTGCGTCAGACCGCGCTCGCCGCAGCCGCTTCTGCCATTCTGGCGGGCATTTCCGAACCGGCACTTTACGGCGTGGCCATTCGCCTGAAGCGCCCACTGATCGCCAGCTTAATCAGCGGCTTTGTTTGTGGCGCCGTCGCCGGTATTGCCGGGCTGGCGAGCCATTCGATGGCCGCACCAGGGCTGTTCACCAGCGTGCAGTTCTTTGACCCCGCCAATCCGATGACCATCGTTTGGGTGTTTGGGGTGATGGCGCTGGCTGTGGTGCTCTCCTTTGTCCTGACGCTGCTGTTAGGGTTTGAAGACATTCCGGTCGAAGAGGCGGAAAAAGCACGCCAGGCACAAGGCGTTCCTGCTACCGCACAACCGTTAGAAGCGAGGTAAAAGATGTTTCCTAAAGGATTTTTATGGGGCGGCGCGCTAGCCGCGAACCAGTCAGAGGGCGCTTATCTGGAAGGCGGAAAGGGGTTAACCACCGTCGATATGATCCCTCACGGCGCAAACCGTATGCCGGTCAAACTGGGGCTGGAAAAACGCTTTAGCCTGCGCGAGGACGAATACTATCCAAGCCATCAGGCCATCGATTTTTACCATCGCTATAAAGAAGATATCGCCCTGATGGCGGAGATGGGCTTCACCGTCTTCCGCACGTCCATCGCCTGGGCTCGCTTATATCCCAACGGCGATGAACTGACGCCAAACGAAGAAGGCATCGCGTTTTACCGCGACCTGTTCCTGGAGTGCAAAAAGTACAATATCGAACCGCTGGTCACGTTGTGCCACTTCGACGTGCCGATGCATCTGGTGGTGGAATACGGCTCCTGGCGTAACCGCAAAATGGTGGATTTCTTCGCCCGTTATGCGCGTACTTGTTTTGAAGCCTTCGATGGGCTGGTGAAGTACTGGCTCACCTTCAATGAAATCAACATTATGCTGCACAGCCCCTTCTCCGGGGCCGGGCTGGTGTTCGAAGAAGGTGAAAATCAGGAGCAGGTAAAATATCAGGCCGCACATCACGAGCTGATTGCCAGCGCCCTGGCGACCAAAATCGCCCATGAGGTGAACCCGCAAAACCAGGTCGGCTGCATGCTGGCGGGTGGCAATTTCTACCCATACTCCTGCAAACCGGAAGATGTCTGGATGGCGCTGGAGAAAGACCGCGAGAACTTGTTCTTTATCGACGTGCAGGCGCGTGGCGCTTACCCGGCCTATTCTGCGCGCGTATTCCGTGAGAAAGGCGTGGTCATTGAGAAAGCGCCGGGCGACGATGACATCCTCAAAAACACCGTCGATTTCGTTTCGTTCAGCTATTACGCCTCACGCTGCGCTTCGGCGGATATGAACGCCAATAACACCAACGCCGCCAACATCGTGAAGTCGCTGAAAAACCCGCACATCAAAGCCAGTGAATGGGGCTGGGGCATCGACCCGCTCGGCCTGCGCATCACCATGAACATGATGTACGACCGCTACCAGAAGCCGCTGTTCCTGGTGGAAAACGGCCTGGGTGCGAAAGACGTGGTGGAAGCCAACGGCGAAATCAACGACGACTACCGCATCAGCTACCTGCGCGAACATATTCAGGCGATGGGCGAAGCCATTGACGATGGCATTCCGGTTATCGGTTACACCACCTGGGGCTGCATTGATTTGGTCGCCGCATCGACCGGGGAAATGAGCAAGCGCTACGGCTTTGTGTACGTTGACCGTGATGACGCAGGCAACGGCACGCTGGCCCGCACCCGTAAGAAATCTTTCTGGTGGTATAAGAAAGTGATTGCGAGTAACGGGACGGATCTGAGCTGATTTTTCCCTCACCCTAACCCTCTCCCCAAAGGGGCGAGGGAACTGTTCTTTTCTCCCTCTCCCTTTCAGGGAGAGGGCCGGGGTGAGGGTATCGACCGCTACAGTCGCTCAAACCCACCGTCACCGACCCAGTTTTCCAGCCGCTGATACACCACTTCAACCGCCGCCTTCACTTTCTCCGTCATTGGATAATAAAAGCCGACAATGTCCGGCTGAATACCGACAAAAATGACCTCGCCGATATCCTCTTCAAGCTGCTCAATCAGGTAGTTAAGCGGCATATTGTGCGTGGTCATCAGGAACATTTCGGCAATGTCGTCCGGGTCGACTATGCGGATATCCCCCGGTTCGAGCCCCATATCGGTTGCATCAATAATCAACAATCGCTCTGGCTTGAGTTCACGAATTGCGGCCACTTCTCTTTCTGGCGCGCTGCCACCGTCAAACACTTGCCAGTCGCCTTTCGGCTGTGCGGCACACATTTCAGCCAGTAACGGGCCGGCACCGTCGTCGCCCATCATGCTATTGCCGACACAAAGTAAAACGTTGGTCACCCTTTTCTCCCCCTAAAATGGCCTGAATGCGCAAACTACCCATCGATATCAACGAATGATCCTTAAGGGGTATCTTATATTGCACGCAGCCCGCAAATACTGATCTCAAATAGGGTTGCTGAACCCTTGCGACAATCAGCAATTCCTCTCAACCAGGCTAATGTGATGAATGATGTAAAGAAGTTAGGTGGCAAGAAAATAAGAACCATTCCCATTACAAGCAGTGAATGGAATAATCATTTGATCGCCATGATTAATTCCGGCATCGACCCGGAACTGCTGGAATTCTTTCATCAATTAAAAGATGAGCGCGACGAATATCGCATTCTGGTGGACATCACTAACTCGGTGCTGGCCCATCTCGACCGCGAAGGTCTGGTCAGCGCGATATCCCAGGACATCCATCGCTTCTTTGCCATTCCCTCTGTGGCGATAGCCTTCTTTGACGGCGAACAGGCCAGCACTTTCCCGGTGACGGCCTGCGGCTGGTATGACGATAACCAACATTATTGCCAGCAAAAGACCTATCCGCTCACGGCTGGCAAAATCAAAAGCGTGCTGGAAAATGGTCAGCCGCAAGCGGTCGCATTAGCGGAGGATGTGAACGATCCGTTATTGAAAGATTTATTTTCTGCCGGAATGCGGGCGGTGTTGCTGCTGCCACTGACCTTTAATGCTCACTCGCCAGGCATATTCATTCTTGCACATACCGATGCCGGTGCTTTTACGCCCGCGGTGTGCTCACTGTTGGGCCAAATAGCCTCGCGCATCAGTATTGCCGTGGATAACGCCAATGCGTGGAATGAAATCACACGCCTGAAAGATTCGTTAAAACAAGAAAATATCTGGCTGAATGAGCAACTGCAAAATGCGGAAAGCCTGAACGACATTATCTATCAGAGCGCGGCGATGAAAAATTTACTTCGCCAGGTGGAAATGGTCGCCATGAGCGACAGTACCGTGCTGCTGCTCGGTGAAACAGGCACTGGTAAGGAGCTTATCGCGCGAGCCATTCATAAACTCAGCCAGCGTTCAGCCAAACCGTTAATGAAGATGAACTGCGCTGCCATCCCAGCGAGCCTGCTGGAAAGCGATCTCTTTGGTCATGAAAAAGGCGCGTTTACCGGGGCCACCAGCACGCACATCGGGCGTTTTGAAATGGCCGATAACGGTTCGCTGTTCCTCGATGAAATTGGCGATATGCCGCTGGAGCTTCAGCCAAAATTATTGCGCGTACTGCAAGAACGGGAAGTCGAGCGCCTTGGCGGCAGCCTGGTGATTCCGGTCAACGTCAGGATGATCGCCGCCACCAACCGTGATCTGCATCAGATGGTGCAGGATCGTGAATTTCGCAGCGATCTCTTCTATCGCCTGAATGTCTTCCCGATTGTGATCCCGCCGCTGCGTGAACGCCCGGAGGACATTCCGCTGCTGGCAACCTGGTTCACCCAAAAGCTCGCCGCGCGAATGAATAAAACCATCGACACTATTCCCGCCGCGGCGTTAAAAGCGCTGTGCAACTATCCGTGGCCGGGCAATGTTCGTGAGCTGCAAAACGTGATTGAGCGTGCGGTGATCCTGACACAAGGGAATACGTTAAATCTTCAGCTAAGCGATCTG
This sequence comes from Scandinavium sp. NPDC088450, assembly GCF_044900545.1. Lineage (NCBI taxonomy): Bacteria > Pseudomonadati > Pseudomonadota > Gammaproteobacteria > Enterobacterales > Enterobacteriaceae > Scandinavium > Scandinavium sp. NPDC088450. Next base: position 16,625 of record NZ_JBJDNI010000013.1, read on the forward strand.
AAAATCCCCGCCTCGCCAGCCAGCGCGCCCCGTGCTCAGCCTGCGCCGATCAAGCTGCCGCCGATGTTTAGCCCGCAGGTGCCGGAAAATGACGAGAGTGAAAAAGAAAGGATTTTACAGGCGCTGCGGGAAACCAACGGCATCGTAGCCGGGCCGAAAGGGGCGGCGAAAAAACTGGGATTAAAAAGAACGACGCTGCTGTCAAGAATGCAGCGTCTGGGGATCAGCACGCGGGATTTGTAACCGCCGCCCGGCGGCGCTTCGCCTGCTCGGGCCTACAAATTCATCATCACACTTTGATTTTGTAGGCCTGATAAGCAAAGCGCCATCAGGCGCTCTGCCTTTTCACTATCAGATAGATAGCTGGCTCGCGCTCAATTTCCGCCAGCAGCTCAATCAGCCGCAGACTCCAGCCTTTATAGGGTTCATCCCCTGTTTTACTGAGTGCCGAAACTGCATTTGCCAGCAGCGACGTATGGGTGGAATCAATAGTGATTTCACCAAAAGTCAGCAGGCCGCGCAGCTTACGCCGCCCTTCGCCTTCAGGCAGGCATTTCAGCCATTCGGTATACCCGTCCAGCGGGCATTCCAGTTCCGTTTTCAGGCAGTCGATCATCCCGACGTGATGACCAATCGCCAGCGAGTAATACATCACCTGCTGGCTTTCGGCGGGCATATCGTCATCGCTGTCGACGAACTTCTGCCGCAGCGACCAGAACGTCACTTTTCCTTTGTCGCTCACGCCGTGACCTCCCCGGCGACCACCGCCATCAGGTTATGGATAATTTCGCCCAGGCGCGGATCGTTCTCTTTGCGAAGCCAGGCTTCAACCTCCTGCGCCGCTTGTTTCGGCTGCTTATGCTGAATCAGCGTCAGGAACCGCTGGCAGATATCTCCGCCCTGACGATAACCCGCCATTCTGCGAGCTTCCCTTTCCACCGCCACGCGCAGCGCCAGCGGCACATCAGGTAGGATCAACGCTGGTTTTTCTTTTGCGCCCTGAACGTGATCCACGCCTTTGAGTTTTTGATCCAGCAAGCCCAACGCCACGGCAAAACCATGAATGGTCGCGGCGGGCGTTGGTGGGCAACCTGGGATCCACACGTCAATGGGCACAATGGTGTCACTGCCGCCCCACACGCAGTAAAGATCGTGGAAGATACCGCCGCCCACGCCACAAGCCCCGTAGGAAATGCAGATTTTCGGATCGGGCGCAGACTCATAGGCACGCAACGCAGGGACACGCATCGCGCGAGTGACCGCACCGGTAAACAGCAAAATATCTGCGTGACGAGGGGAAGCCACCACTTTGATGCCGAAGCGCTCCGCATCGAAAACCGGCGTAATGGCGGAGAAAATCTCAATCTCACAGCCGTTACACCCGCCGCAGTCCACGCGATACACGTAGGCTGAACGTTTGATGTCTTTGAGTAGCATTTGCTTCATGCGGGCCGCATCGTCCGCCAGAGTGACGGGCTGGCTGACGTGATGATTAAACTCGCTCATCGGCTTTCTCCACGACGTTAAAACTGAGCCCTTGTTGATCGTGACGACCCACGGTTTGCTTGCGTTTGCACGCCGGGCAGGTGGTGAACTGAGATTTCATGCTTTCCAGCGCTTCGTCGCTGACGCCCGACTGGCGCAGCAATTCCACGGCATAGTGCGCGGATTTTTCCGGCGTAAAGGGCTGCTGGCAGACTTCGCAGTGCTGCAGACGAAACACCGCTTTCACATACAAATCCGCTTTGTTGGTGACCGCCAGCTCGAAGTCGTTGGTCAAACGAATCGCTTTGGTTGGGCACACTTCTTCGCAGCGCCCGCAGAAAATGCAGCGGCCGATAAACAGCTGCCAGAGGCGCTCGTTATTTTCAGGATGCGTTTCCATGGTCAGCGCATTCGCCGGGCAAGCCATAGTGCAGGCGGCGCAGGCAATACACTGCTCCGGGTTCAGCTCTGGTCTGCCACGAAAATCCGGGCTGATCTCCAGTGGCGCAAACGGGTATTTGACCGTCGGCTCGCCCGCTTTAAGGATGGTTTTAAACAGTTTCAGCATTGTTCAGTCCTTACTTGAGCGGCGAGTGCTTGCGCTCAATGCTATAACGTTCAATCTCTTTGTACGGCACCGTGGTGGACTTGCGTTTGCGCACATCCACCAGCGTTACGCGGTCGGTGCAGGAGTAGCAAGGATCAAGACTGCCGATGATGAGTGGCGCATCAGACACCGTGTTGCCGCGCAGCATATAGCGCAGCACCGGCCAGTTGGCGTAAGTCGCCGCACGGCAGCGCCAGCGGAACAGCTTCTGGTTGTCGCCAAGCATGCTCCAGTGAACGTCTTCCCCACGCGGTGCCTCCACGTAGCCCAGCGCAAATTTATGCGGCTGATAGGTGAAGCCTTCCGTCAGCAGTGGGCCGTTGCCCATGGTGTCCAGCGCATACTCAATCATCGCCAGCGAATCAAACGTCTCTTTGACGCGCACCATCACGCGCGAGAACACATCGCCGCCGTCATAGGCAAACAGCGTTTTTGGCAGATTGCCGTAGTCGGAATACGGGTGATCGAATCGCATGTCGCGTTTGAACCCGCTGCCGCGGATCAGTGGCCCAACCGGGCTGTAATCACGCGCTACTTGTCTGTCGAGGATGCCGACGCCCTGCGTACGCTCGCCAATGTTTGGCGTAGAGAGCAGCATATCGACCAGTTGAGTCACTTCGGCACGCATCTCACGAACCAGCTGGATAGTCTTGATGCGCTGCTCTTTGAGGATGTCGCGACGAATGCCGCCAATCAGGTTCAGGCCGTAGGTTTTGCGCGAGCCGGTCAGCATTTCCGCCATCATCATCGATTTTTCACGCACGCGGAAAAACTGCATGAAGCCCGTGTCGAAGCCGACAAAGTGGCTCGAAAGCCCGATGTTCAGCAGATGGCTGTGCAGGCGTTCGACTTCCAGCAAGATGGAACGAATGGTGTGCGCACGCTGCGGCACCACAATCCCCAGCGCATTTTCGACTGATGTGGTGTACGCCACGCTGTGTGCAAACCCGCAGATGCCGCACACTCGGTCAGAAAGGAAAGTCACTTCGTTATAGCCCATGCGGGTTTCAGCGAGTTTTTCCATACCGCGGTGAACGTAGAACAGACGGTAATCCGCATCGACAATCGTCTCGCCGTCGACAAACAGACGGAAGTGGCCCGGTTCGTCCGAAGTGATGTGCATTGGGCCAATCGGCACCACGCGAGCTTTTTTGTCACCGTCGTTGATAAACGAATAGGTTTCTGTTTCCGTCGTCGGAGCCGGGCGCTGGCGATAATCCATTGCGTCTTTGCGCAGCGGATACATATCATCCGGCCAGTCATCCGGTAGCACCAGACGACGCTCATCCGGCAGGCCAATTGGCTTCAGGCCATACATGTCGCGAATTTCGCGCTCGCCCCAGACAGCAGCCGGTACGCGAGGCGTGACGGAAGGAAATTCGAGCGAATGATCGACTAACGCTTTCACCACCACCCAGCACTTCTCTCCCTCTTCCATCGACAGCGCGTAATACACCGCAAAATGTCCGTTCAGCGTACGTTCATCGTTGCCGAACAGCACCGGCAACCAGCCGCCGCAGCCGTAATAGAGAAATTCAACAATCTCTGGCAGCAGGTTAATTTTGACAGTAATGGTTACCTGATCGCCGGTCTGACGCTCTTCATCCAGAATCGCGCCAGGGAATTTTTCCCTCACTGCGGCCAGATACCCCAACCCACGTACATCGCCCTGCGCGAGACCGTTCATATATTGTTGATAACTCACTTCATTTCTCCAGCGCACTCGCGGGTGCTATTACAATGGGAAGTGACCGCGGCAGACGTTCCTGCCCACGGCCACTGAAAACCTTGCTGCGGGGATGTTTTCATCACAATCGACGCGGCGTTTTCCAGCAGGCGGCTCACCGGCTGCGGAATGTGAGTGCCCATCACCAACATAAGCACCAGCAGAATCGCCATCGGCAGCGTGGTCAGCAGACCCAGTTCGCCTTTGCTGGTGGCTTCTGGCGCGGTACCAAACAACAGGCAAGCCACCATTCGTACCAACCCGCCGAGCACCACCGTCAGCAACAGCAGCAGGCCGATAGTCAGCCAGATATGTCCCGCAGCCAGGCCCGCGGTGACGGTCATAAACTCACTGAGGAAAACGTTGAACGGTGGCATACCGCCAAGGGCGAGCGCACCGCCAGCCAACAGCACGGCGCTAAAAGGCATCAGCTTCAGCATGCCGCGCACCACGCCTAAATCACGGGTGCCGTACTTCAGCAGCACGTTACCGGAACCACAAAACAACAGCGTTTTCGCCAGGCTGTGGTTGAGGGTGTGCAGCAATGCTGCCAGCACGCCCAGTGGCCCACCAATGCCCAGCGCCACGGCGATAAGCCCCATGTTCTCGACGCTGGAATAAGCCAGCAGGCGTTTCACATCCTGTTGCACCAGAATGAAGAACGCGGCCACCGCCACCGACAGCAGGCCAAAAATCATCAGCAGCATGTTCGGGAACGGGGTGCCAATTGCGCTGGTGATAATGATGTGGAAACGAATGATGACCAGCAGCGCGCAGTTGAGCAGCACCGCGGAAAGCAGCGCACTCGTTGGGCTTGGCGCTTCACTGTGCGCATCAGGCAGCCAGGCGTGCATCGGGAACAGCCCGGTTTTGGTGCCAAAGCCAATCAGCACGAAAACAAAGGCGAGGTGCATTAAGGTCGGATCAAGCTGGCTCGCGTGTTTGAGCACTTCACTCCAGAAAATAGCGTTGTGCGCATCCGGCATAAAACTGGCTGCGTTGGCGTACACCAGAATGGTGCCAAACAGGCCAAACGCCACGCCCACCGTACAAATGATGATGTACTTCCAGGCTGCTTCAAGCGAAGAACGCTGGCCGTAAATGCCCACCAAAAATGCCGAACTGAGCGTGGTGGCTTCGATTGCCGCCCACATCACAATCAGGTTGTTGCTGGTGACGACCAGCATCATGGTGAACAGGAACAGGTGGAAGAAGCCGTAGTAGTTACACAGCGTGGCGACGGAAATTTCCCCCTCGTCCACTTCGTGGCGCATATAGCCAATCGAATAAAGGCCAGTCAGGCAGCCAATAATCCCCAGAAGCGCAAGGAACAGCGCGCTCAGGCTATCAACGTGCAGCCACAGGTTGTCCGAGAACATCTCGCCTTGCTGATAAACCACGCTGACGGCATAAAGCGTTACGCCCAACAGCGCGGCAATGCCTACAGCGTGCAGAAATGTTACCGCCGCACGCGAGCCAGAACCCAACAATTGACAGGCAAACGCCAGCAGCGAAAACAGCAGCGGCGTCAGCAGTAACAGGGTGAAAATAGCAGTATGACTCATTGTGTTATCCCTTCAGCGCCGTCAGTTGATCCACATCGAGCGTGCCGAGCGTGCGCCAGATTTTTCTCACCAGCAGCACCATGACAATCACCGCGAAAATCGCGTCGGTGGCGATGCCAATCTCCACCAGCTCCGGCGCTTTATGCGCCAGCAGCGCCAGCACCAGGTGCGAGCCGTTCTCCATCAGGCAGTAGCCAAACACCTGTTTGAGAATGTTGCGCTGGGTGACGATGCACAGCAGGCCAAGCAGGAAATGGCCCAGCGCCACCGACAGCGCAGGTTTTAAATCCTGCAACAGCGGCAACTGCACCGGGCGCACCACATACCAGCACAGCACCACAATCACCGCGGCGGCGATCGTCAGCACCGTCGGGCTAATAAGGCTGACATCCGCTTTCGGGTCTGCCAGTTTGCGTAGCGCAAAGCCCATGATCAGCGGCACCAGAATCACTTTGGTGAGCAACGCGCTGAAAGACCACATCAGCAGTTGTTCAGAATCGAGCGTCCGGGAGAGCGTGAAGAAAATCAGCACCAACACCAGCGACTGCAGGGCATAGAACCAGCAGGAGCTGCGTGGGTGTTTCGCCCCAATCACCAGCAGTGATGTCACCATCATCAGCCCGGCGAGGTTATTAACGAGTAAGGCTCCGGTCATCATCGACTCCCTTAATTAAGCCAGTACGCAGCCATGACGCTGGAAAGCAGCGACATCACTACCAGAACGACCAACACAGCGCGCATCGCCAGCGGCAGCGGTGACATCTGCGCCACTTCCGGGCTCGACTCCCCAGGCACCACACGCCCGAACCAGTAAATCAGCCAGGCGAAGCTCGCCACGGATTCCACCAGCGCCAGCACCATGACGGGCAGCAGTTGCCAGTGTTCTGACGAGAGCGTGAACCCGGCGGCAAAGACAGGGAATTTGCTGAAGAAGCCGTTGAACGGTGGCACCCCGGCGATCGCCAGGGCGGCGACGCAGAAACCAATCCCCAGCAGTGGGGATTTGCTCATCACGCCGCGCAGTTTTGGCAGCAGACGAGTCCCGCAGCTGTAGCTGAATGCCCCGGCAACGAGGAAGAACAGGCTTTTGGCAAACGCGTGGTTGAAGATGTAGGCAATGCCGCCGTCCAGCGCCTGTTTTGACCCCAACGCCGCCATCGATAACGCGAGGAACATCCACGCCAGTTGAGTGATGGTCGACCAGGCCAGCAGGCGTTTCATGTCCTTCTGCGGCAGGTACATCATGAAGCCGTAAATCATGGTGATCGTCGCCATCACAATGCCGACCCAACCGATGGCGTGCGGCACGTTGCCGCCTTCCAGAATGGCGCGGGCAAAGATGTAAACACCTACCTTGACCATTGACGCGGCGTGTAAGTAAGCACTAACTGGGGTTGGCGCTTCCATCGCATCCGGCAGCCAGGCTTGCATCGGCAATTGGGCTGATTTGCCCCACGCCGCAAACAGGATCCCGCCGTAAACCACGTAGCTGGCGGTGCCGTGCAGCTGGCTTAATGCGCTAAGCGCAAATGTGCCAGTGTTGAGGAATAAGGTGGCTGCTGCGAGGTAAAGCCCAAGGGAGGCCACGTGGGTTATCAGCAACGCTTTCATCGCTGAACGCTGAGATTTTGGCGTCTGGTAATAGCCAATCAGCGCCCACGAACAGCCACCGGTAATTTCGAAGAACAGCAGTTGCCCCAGCAGGGTGGAAGAAAGGACCAGCCCCGCCATCGCACCGATGAAGATAAGCAGAAAAGCGTAATAGCGATTGCCGCCATCATGCGGATGCTCGCGGTTGCCTCTGGTCAGGTAGCCCATGGAATAAAGGCTCACCAATAACCCGAGGAACACTACCGCAAACGCAATCAGCGTGCTGATTCGGTCGACCGTAAAGCCAAACAGCGCCACGCCGTGCACGCTGATGAGCGTATAAGTCACATCAACTTTACCGCCCGCAAGAAACTGCCACCCCAGGATCACCGTGCCAAGTGTTGCCAGCAAGGCAAACAAGGTGCAGATTTTTTTCGCCAGCCGCTGCGGCGCACAGGCCGTCAGCAGCGCACCGACAAACGGCACCAGCAGAGTCGTCAGAGCTATGTTTTCCATCATTTAACGGCGCTCCTTACAGACCGGTAAAATAGAAGACGAAGGCCAGCGCGGACACGCCGAAGCCAAGCCAGGTCACGCGGTGCGTCAGCAGGAAACGGCCTCGCGCCAGCGAGTTTTCCACAAGCGATGCCAGCACAAACACCACCAGCAGCTTGACGACCATCACCCCAAGCGCCAGCAGCAACGCCGATGCCGTCAGGCTTGCGGCTTTGCCGAACGGAATAAACACCGCGAGGAACAGTTCGGCGACCACCACCTGCTTGAGGCCAATCCCCCATTTCACCAGCGCGAAGTCAGACCCTGAATATTCGGTAAGCGGCCCTTCCTGTAGCTCCTGCTCGGCTTCGGCGACATCAAACGGGATTTTGCCCATTTCGATAAACGAGGCGAAACCGCAGGCCAGAAATGCCATGAAAATCGCCAGCGGCGAAGACCAGCCGTCTGCCAGCGTGGCGCTGATGGTGCCGATGTTGGTGGAGCCGACAATCAGCGCCACCACAATCAGGCCGAGGATCAGAATCGGTTCGACCAGAATGCCCAGCGTCAGCTCGCGGCTGGCGCCAATTCCGGCAAATGGCGAACTGCTGTCCAGCCCGGAGAGCGAGAAGAAGAAACGAAACAGCGCGAACAGGTACAACAGAGTGATTAAATCGCCTGCCCCGCCGAACGGTGACGTTTGGGTGAACACGGGCAGAGCCATTGCCACCAGCAGCATGCTGCTGAGCAGCACCCACGGCATCACGCGGAACATCGCTCCGGATTGATCGGGCCCGACGGGCTGGCGTTTGAACAGTTTGCCGAGATCCCGATAATCCTGAAGAATGCCCGGCCCACGGCGTGAGTGCATACGGGCGCGGATCTGGCGGGAAATTCCGGTCATTAACGGCGTCAGCGCCAGCAGAATGGCGGCCTGACAAACCGCAAACAGCCCCATGCCCCACTCTGGCGTTTGTTGGATTAACATTTCACTCTCCTCACAAGGCCACGGTCAGTAGCAGCACCACCAGCGCCACCACCACGTACAGGCAATACAGGCGGAAATCGCCGCTCTGCATCCGTTGAACGACCGCACCCACGCGCTGAACGGCACGCACCACAGGCCAGATAATTCGCTCATCCCAGAACGGTTCGACGGCTGCCGCGCCGTCTGTCGCTTTGGTCAGACCGCGGCCAAGTGCGGCCGAAGGATCGAGCTGTTTACGCATCCTGTAGAGCGGCGCGAACATCACGCGCAAAGGCTGGGTGAAACTGCCCGCCGAAGCCGACATGGATTCTTCCCACGCATAACCACAAGCCCATGGCTCACCGCGACGACGGAAAGCACCGCGCTCGCCACGCAGCACCCACCACACCGCCAGCGGCAGCACAGGCAGAGCAATCAGCAACAGGAAGGAAATCGCAGGAGAAAGCATGGCCTGAGCGCTGTTACCCGGCTGTAAGACAGCGTTGCCGGCAACAATCACATCTGAAGCGTGCGTTAAGGAAGTGGCGACTTTCGTCAGGATCGGTGCGGCGACAGAGGCCCCCACGCCCAGCGCGACACAGAGCAGCGCCATCACAATCATCGCCGCTGTCATCGGCCACGGCACTTCGCGTGCGTGCTCAGCCTGTTCGCTGCGAGCGCCGCCGCAGAAGCTAATGCCGTACACTTTCACGAAACACATCGCCGCCAGCGCACCGGTGATCGCCAGCATCACAATGGCAATCGGCCCCGCCAGACGCATCGCGAAATCACCGTCGTGGCTCATGGTGAACAGCGACTGATAGGTGAACCATTCACTGACAAAGCCGTTTAACGGCGGTAAGGCAGAAATGGACATACAACCAATCAGGAACGCGGTGCCGGTCAGCGGCATCAGCTTCGCCAGGCCGCCCATTTTTTCCATATCACGGGTATGAACACGGAAAATCACCGCGCCTGCGCCAAGGAACAGCAGCCCTTTAAACAAGGCGTGGTTGAGCAAATGGAACAGTGCGCCGAGCAGACCAATGGTCGCCAGCACAGGATGATGAGTGGCAATGCCGACCATGCCGACACCAACGCCCATCAGGATGATGCCGATGTTCTCGACGGTATGCCACGCCAGCAAGCGTTTGATGTCGTGTTCTGCCAGCGCATACAACACGCCCAGTACGGAAGAGACTGCGCCAAAGGCCAGCACCACAATCCCCCACCAGCTTTCAGTGGCACCAAGGAGATTGACCCCGACTTTGAGAATGCCGAAAATCCCGATTTTCACCATCACGCCCGACATCAATGCCGAAGCGTGGGAAGGTGCCGCCGGGTGCGCACGGGGTAACCAGCTATGTAATGGCAGCATCCCCGCTTTCGCGCCGAAGCCCAGAAACGCGAGGATAAAGACCCACGACGCCACAGCAGGCGACAGGTGTAACTGACGGAAGGATTCAAATTCCAGGCTGCCACTTTCCCGCCACATCAGGAAAAACGCCACCATGATCAGCACCGATCCGGCGTGGGCAATGAAGAAGTAAAGCAAGCCCGCTTTGATCGACTCTTCGCTCTGGTCGGCGATCACCAGGAACCAGGACGCCAGCGACATCATCTCGAACAGAATGATGAACCAGAAGCCGTTATCCATCACCACCAGGCCAACCATCGAGGCGATAAACAGGTTCATAAAGAACCCCATCGAGGCCGCGCCTTTGCCCAAGTACTCCTGCATATAAGAGAGCGAGTAGAGCGCGCACAGGGTCACCAGCAGCGAGATAACCATCACCATAAACGCGGCGAGACTGTCCATTCGCACGCTGAAGGCCGCGAAAGGGAAAGGCCCGGCGGCAAGCCAGGTGTGCACTTCCCCGCTCAGCAGAACAGGCACCGCGCTGCACAACCCCAGCAGGCCGCCCGCAATAGCGCTGATACCGGCGAGTTTGATTGCCAGCGCTTCATTTTTTTGCAGCAGCAAAGAGAGCACGCTCCCAAGGACGTACAGCCCCACCGACCACAACAGTAATTGCAGTGAGTCCATTAGCGTTGCTCCCCGGCGTGGTTGGTCAGCGTATCTGGCATCAACAGAGCCGTTTGCGCCCGACGCTGTTTCATCTGCTCCGCAACGGCATCAGGTTCAACCAGATGCAGCGCATGTGTCGGGCACGAACGCACACAGGCCGGGCCTTCCGGCAGGAAGTGGCACATATCGCATTTCACCGCGATGGTGCGCACACCCGCATTCCAGCTCAGGAAAGGATTCATACTGTCGTTGCTAACCGGCACATCACTCAGCAATGAGGCTGGCACGAAGTGCTCAAACTGAGTCGGTACGTCCAGCGGTGTGCTGCCCGCGGGCGTTATCGCGCCGAACGGGCAAACCAGGCCACACAGTTTGCAGCCAATGCACAGGCTTTCGTTGATCTGCACGCAGTCCCCTTGCAGGGCGATGGCGTTGACCGGACAAACGCGTTTGCAGGGCGCATCTTCACAATGACGACACAGCACCGGGGCCGTGTGGTCATCAGTTCGCGCCATCGTTAGCCTCGGATGTTGCTGAAGTCCCACAGATTTATGGACATCAGAGCAAGCTGCCAGGCAGGTATTGCACCCGATGCACCACTGAGGGTCCGCAATCACAAAGCGGTTCATGGTGATTCCTCGTGAACGGAAGAAAAGGATTTGCGCTGGTCTAGCAAATTGCATGCCACATAAAAATCACCATAAAAACCAATGAAATAACGGCATTCAACACGCAACGACGACTGTCATCGACAGCATGACGACGTTTGTGTCGATGGTGTTTGACGGCATCCATTCGCCGCCGTCACTTGTGGCGAACTCACGTCAGAAATGTCATTCACGAGGTGTCGACTCGCACTTAAATACTAAAAATCAAAGAGATAAAAAGTGGCCTGCATCTTGCTTTGACGCGAGGAAGCATTCAGTCCGGAGTCGTTATGCACGAGATAACCCTCTGCCAGCGGGCAGTAGAAATCATTGAACAACAGGCGCAGGCCAATGGCGCTCGCCGGGTCAGCGCCGTGTGGTTGAAAGTGGGGGCGTTTTCCTGCGTTGAGCCTTCGGCGCTGAATTTCTGTTTTGAACTGGTGTGCCGCGGCACGCTGGCGGAAGGCTGTGAACTGCACTTAGAAGAACAGACCGCCGAGTGCTGGTGCCCAGAGTGTCAGGCCTATGTGCAACTGGTGTCGCAACACGTTCGTCGCTGCCCGCAGTGCAACAGCGACAAGCTGCAAATCGTCGCGGATGACGGCCTGCAAATTCAGCGCATCGAAGTGATAGAGGAATAAGACATGTGTACAACCTGTGGTTGCGCGGACGGCAACCGTTATATCGAAGGGGACGAACATAATCCCCATTCTGCGTTTCGCAGTGCCCCTTTCGCCCCGGCGTCACGCCCGGCAATGACGATAACGGGACTCAAACAAGACTTTAGCCCACAGCAATCCACCGACGGTGACTTGCATTACGGTCACGGCGAAGCAGGCACGCACGCGCCCGGCATGAGCCAGCGCAAAATGCTGGAAGTGGAAATCGACGTGCTGGATAAAAATAACCAGCTTGCCGCACGTAACCGGGCCCGTTTCGCGGCCAGCAAGTTACTGGTGTTGAATCTGGTTTCCAGCCCGGGTTCCGGTAAAACGACGCTGCTGACCGAAACGCTGCAAAGGCTGAAAGAAAAAGTCCCCTGTGCGGTTATCGAAGGCGATCAGCAAACCGTTAACGATGCCGAACGCATTCGCGCCACAGGCACCCCCGCGATTCAGGTGAATACCGGCAAAGGCTGCCATCTGGATGCGCAGATGATTGCGGATGCCGCGCCGCGCCTGCCGTTGAAAGAGAACGGCATTCTGTTTATCGAAAACGTGGGCAATCTGGTGTGCCCTGCGAGTTTCGACCTGGGCGAGCGCCACAAAGTCGCGGTGCTTTCGGTCACTGAAGGTGAAGACAAACCGCTGAAATACCCACAAATGTTTGCCGCCGCTTCCCTGCTATTGCTGAACAAAATCGACCTGCTGCCCTACCTGAATTTTGATGTAGAAAAATGCCTGGCCTACGCGCGGCAGGTGAATCCTGATATTGAAGCCATCCTGATTTCAGCCACCAGCGGTGAAGGCATGGACCAGTGGCTGACCTGGCTGGAGACACAGCGATGTGCATAGGCGTTCCGGGGCAAATCTGCGCCATTAATGGCAATCAGGCCAAAGTAGATGTCTGCGGCGTGCAGCGAGATGTCGACCTGACGCTGGTCGGCGCACAGGACGAGCAAGGTCAGCCGCGCATGGGCCAGTGGGTGCTGGTGCACGTCGGTTTTGCCATGAGCGTGATTGATGAGCACGAAGCCCGTGACACCCTCGCGGCGCTCCAGAACATGTTCGAAGTTGAACCTGACGTTGGGGCTTTGATGTGGGGTGAGGAGCGATAATGCGTTTCGTCGATGAATACCGCGCGCCAGAACAGGTGATGCAGCTTATTGAGCACCTGAAAAAGCGAGCACCGCTGCTGCCCTGGTCCGCAGAACACCCACTGCGCATCATGGAAGTGTGCGGCGGGCACACTCACGCCATTTTCCGCTTCGGCCTCGACCAACTGTTGCCCGACAACATCGAGTTTATTCATGGGCCAGGCTGCCCGGTCTGCGTTCTGCCGATGGGCCGCATTGATACCTGCATTGATATCGCTACGCTGCCGGAAGTTATCTTCTGCACCTTTGGCGATGCGATGCGCGTGCCGGGTAAAAACGGTTCGCTGATGCAGGCCAAAGCGCGTGGCGCAGATATCCGCATCGTTTATTCCCCGATAGATGCCCTGAGGATTGCGAAGGAAAACCCGCAGCGCAAAGTGGTGTTCTTCGGCCTCGGGTTTGAAACCACGATGCCCGCCACCGCCATCACGTTGCAACAGGCTCGCGCGCAGCATCTTGAGAATTTTTTCTTTTTCTGCCAGCACATCACGCTCATCCCCACGCTCCGCAGTTTGCTTGAGCAACCCGATAACAGCATCGACGCCTTCCTCGCCCCAGGCCATGTCAGCATGGTGATTGGCACCGAAAGCTATAACTTTATCGCCGCTGATTTTCAGCGCCCGCTGGTGGTTGCCGGGTTTGAGCCACTGGATCTTCTGCAAGGCGTTTGCATGCTGGTCGAGCAGAAAATTGCCGGGCATTCGCAGGTTGAAAATCAGTATCGCCGCGTGGTTCCCGATGCTGGCAACGCGCTGGCGCAAAAAGCCATCGCGGAGGTTTTTGCGGTGAAAGGCGACAGCGAATGGCGCGGCCTTGGCGTGATCGCTGAATCCGGAGTGCAGTTAACAGCAGACTATCAACGCTTTGATGCCGAAGCGCATTTCCAGCCACCGCAGCGTGAAGTCAGCGACGATCCCCTGGCCCGTTGCGGCGAAGTACTAACCGGGCGTTGCAAACCGCATCAATGTCCGCTGTTTGGCAAAACCTGTAATCCACAAAGCGCCTTTGGCGCGCTGATGGTGTCTTCAGAAGGCGCGTGCGCGGCCTGGTATCAGTATCGCAGTCAGGAAGGTCAACAATGAAAACCGTACAACTCGCTCACGGCAGCGGCGGCCAGGCCATGCAGCAGTTAATCAACACGCTGTTTATGCAGGCATTTTCCAATCCCTGGCTGGCTGAACAGGAAGATCAGGCGCGTATCAGCCTGTCAACGCTCACCGCCAGCGGCGACCGCCTGGCTTTCTCGACCGACAGCTATGTTATCGACCCGCTGTTTTTCCCGGGCGGTGATATCGGCAAGCTGGCCATTTGCGGCACGGCCAATGATGTTGCCGTCAGTGGTGCCATTCCCCGCTATCTTTCCTGCGGCTTTATCCTGGAAGAAGGTCTGGAAATGGCTGTGCTGGAACAGGTTGTGATGAGCATGGCTCAGACGGCAAAAGCGGCGGATATCTCGATAGTCACCGGCGACACCAAAGTGGTGCCGAGAGGCGCGGCAGACAAGCTGTTTATCAACACCGCGGGCATTGGCGCAATTCCGCAAAACATTCACTGGGGCGCTTCGCAATTAACTCCAGGGGATGTGTTGCTGGTGAGCGGCACGCTCGGCGATCACGGCGCGGCCATTCTCAACCTGCGCGAAAATCTTGGGCTTGATGGCGACCTGCAAAGCGACTGCGCAGTCTTAACCCCGCTGATTCAGTCCCTGCGGGATATCCCCGGCGTAAAAGCGCTGCGTGATGCGACGCGCGGTGGCGTGAATGCTGTCGCCCATGAGTTTGCGGCGGCTTGCGGCTGCGGTGTCTTGCTCAACGAAGCTCAATTGCCAGTTAAACTCGCCGTGCGTGGCGTTTGCGAGCTGCTGGGGCTGGATGCACTAAATTTCGCCAATGAAGGCAAACTGGTGATTGGCGTAGCCGCTGAAGCCGCCGAGCGTGTGCTTAGCCAGTTGCGAGCGCATCCTCTTGGTCGCGATGCCGCCATCATTGGTGAAGTGACAGAGCAAAGAGGCGTCCATCTGCAAGGGCTTTACGGCGTGAAGCGCACGCTCGATTTACCGCATGCCGAACCGCTGCCGCGGATTTGCTAAGCACTGACTCCGCGCCAGGACAGAATCATGCCAACGACACCGATAAGCGATCTTAGCCAGCAGGGCTTGTTTGAGCTGACCCGTACTTTGCTGCAACAGACAGATTTAACCGCTGTCAGTGAGACAATCACGCATCTGGTAAGGCAAGCAGGGCTTGCCGACCGGGTCGCCTTACTGTTTTGGCAGCAAAGCTACCAAACGCTGAATGTCCACAGCAGCACGCTCGCTAATGGCGATAAACTTCCGCTGGAACAGGGGCCGATGCGGCGTCTGCTTTCCCGGCCAGATACGCTGAATTGCGATTACGCCGCGTTTTGTGAAACCTGGCCCGAGCTTCGTCAGCATCCTCATTACGAGAAATTTGCTCGCTACGGATTACTGCCACTGGCGACCGAGGGCCGTATTTTTGGTGGCTTCGAGGTGCTGCGTGGTGAAAATCGCCCCTGGAGCAGTAAAGAACTTCAGCGCCTGCAAACGCTGGCTCAGTTGCTCGCCGTCGTCACGGAACAATTCCAGACGCGGCAACGTTCCAGCAGCGATTACCAGCAGTTGTGCCAGGAACGCGATAACTTCCGCATTCTGGTGGATATCACCAACGCTGTGCTCTCGCGGCTGGATATCGACGAACTGGTGAGCGAAGTCGCAAAAGAAATCCATCACTATTTCCGCATTGATGCCATCAGTGTGGTGCTGCGCGGGAATGAAGAAGGCAAGCTCAACGTCTTCACCAGCCACTATCTGGATGGTGAAACGCCGCTGCACAGCCTGAGTGAAATGGATGAGAACGGCACGCTCAGCGAGCAGGTTTTCAAAAGCAGAGAGATGCTGCTTTTGCCGAATCCCACGTTAAGCCTGCTGGCACAGGGCGATCGCAACCTGTTTGCCATGTGGGGCAACGAACTGAAAAGCCTGTGCTTGCTGCCGCTGATGTCCGGCTCGACACTGTTGGGTGTGCTGAAACTGGCGCAGTGCAGTGAAGAAGTGTTCAGCGCCAGCAACCTTCGCTTATTGCGCCAGATTGCCGGGCGTGTCGCCATCGCCGTCGATAACGCGCTGGCCTATCAGGAAATTCGCAGGCTGAAGGAACGGCTGACGGATGAAAACAAAGTCCTGACGGAACAACTGAACAGTCTCGATAACGACTTTGGCGAGATAATCGGTCGCAGCGACGCCATGCTCAAAGTGCTTAAACAAGTCGAGATGGTCGCGCAAAGCGACAGCACAGTGCTGATTCTGGGTGAAACCGGCACCGGAAAAGAGCTGATTGCGCGTGCCATTCATCATCTAAGTCACCGTCGCGAACGGCGAATGATCAAGATGAACTGCGCCGCAATGCCTTCCGGGCTGCTGGAAAGCGATCTGTTTGGCCACTCCAAAGGCGCATTTACAGGGGCCAGTGCCCCCCGAACGGGGCGCTTCGAACTGGCCGATAAGAGTTCGCTGTTTCTGGATGAAGTCGGCGATATGCCGCTGGAACTACAGCCTAAACTGCTGCGCGTGCTTCAGGAGCAGGAATTCGAACGACTCGGTAGCCATAAACTGATCCAGACGGATGTCAGACTGATCGCCGCCACCAACCGCGATCTGCGCCAGATGGTGGAAGATCGGGAGTTTCGCAGCGATCTGTACTATCGCCTGAACGTCTTTCCCATCGAGCTTCCGCCACTGCGTGACAGAGCAGAAGACATTCCCCTGCTGGCAAAGGCGTTCACCAGCAAAATTGCACAACGCCTTGGCCGTAAAATTGACAGCATTCCAGCGGAAACATTACGTGCCCTGAGCCAGATGCCGTGGCCGGGCAACGTGCGCGAACTGGAAAATGTCATTGAGCGGGCGGTGCTGTTGAGCCCAGGAAACGTGTTGCAACTTTCGCTACAGGACCCTTTTTTGACGCAAGTGGCGACAGCGATAACCCCTGTAGAACCGCCGCTCGAAGGCGAGGATGAATATCAACAAATCGTCCGTATATTGCGAGAAACCAATGGTGTGGTCGCGGGTCCGAAAGGTGCCGCACAGCGTCTCGGCTTAAAGCGCACCACGCTGCTTTCCCGTATGAAACGGTTGGGGATCGAGAAAGAGACGCTGTGATTTTGCAGCGTTTACTTATTTCTTAGGGCGATACTTTTCCGGCAGTGCCGGTACGGCACGACGATCATCAATCAGGTGCAACACCGTTAAAATCGGGTGTCGCCACAGCATTCTCGGCCCCGCCCAGCGCATAATCTGCTTCATCTCTTCGCGCTTCGCTGGCTGATAACAGTGCACGGGGCACTGCTTGCAGGCAGGCTTTTCTTCGCCAAAGACACATTTATCCAGCCTTTTGTCAGCATACGCATTCAACGCGGCATAATGTCCGGGTTGCTGATTCGCCTGCGGGCAGCGTTGTTCGTATAACGCGATCATCCTGTTTATCGTCAATTTTTCTCTGCGGATGCGGTTTCCCATGATCCCAAACCTTCAACCAATAAGTTGCATCAATAATACTCCTTAACGCTATCCGGCACCATCCGCTGGGCCAGAGTCCAAAAAGAGACTCCTTTTTTGTTGGATGAAAAATAAACAGTGGTTATTATTTGCGCACTTTCCGGGAGGAGTCCGGTCACTTTCTCGTAAGGATGTCTTCGCTCTTTTTTGTAGAACTTCTCTTTTATGCTCTTAACGAAACTTTTTCCTGCCATGGTGCTGTGCGCCTCCACGCTCATTGCCGGTCACGCTTGCGCTTTTAATCTGCCCTCAAATTTTACGTCGCTTAATGACCACAGCCTGACCCGTCAGGTTTCTCACCCTCAGACCGAAGCCGTAAAAGCAAAAATTCTCGCCGAATATTCGCAATGGAAAGGCACCCGCTACCATTTAGGGGGGCATTCGCATCGCGGGATCGACTGCTCTGCGTTGATGCAGGAAATATTTCAGGGCTCAATGAGCGTGAACCTGCCCCGCACCACGGGTGAGCAGATGCACAACGGCTATCGCATCAGTAAAGGGGAGTTAAAACCGGGTGATTTGGTGTTCTTTAAAACGTCCCGGGCGACTCGCCATGTCGGTGTGTACGTGGGGAATAACGAGTTCATTCACGCCTCGAAGAAGAAAGGCGTTACCGTCTCGAACCTTGATAATGAATACTGGCTGGCTCACTACGAAACCGCCCGCAGGCTGGATGCTGACGCATAACGTTTGTGCACAAAGCCTCTCAACGCGAGAGGCTTTTTTATGCCAATAAACGCACCACTTCTGTTAGCCCGCGGTTCAAAACTTTATCCGGACGCATAACCAGCGCCAACTGGCGATGAAGAACAGGGGTTAGCGAAGAGAAGCTTAACCCTTCCCTGTCCTCTTCCTGCTCCACGGCCATGCGCGGCACAATACTGATGCCAAGCCCCGCTCTCACCATTCGTTTTATGGCTTCCACACTGCCCGATTCCATAACCGGCACCAATGTCATCCCTCGCTCAGCAAACCAGCTATCAATGAGCGTTCGTGTTCCGCTGCCCGTTTCGAAAGCGATAAACGGTTGCTGCTGCAAACTTTCCGGCGTCGTTAAGTTCATCGATGTTTGACCAATAAAAACAAACTCTTCGTCGCGGCAGTGACTCACACTTAGCTGTGATCGATGAACAGGCAGCGTGACTAAACCGACATCCAGAAGATTTGCCTCAACGGCCCTGGTGATATCAACGGTATTGCCCGTTGTGACGCTGACCTGTAACGCAGGCCATTGTGTACGTAACGTCTGTAAAAGCGGCGGCAAAAGGTGAATACAGGCTGTCGCGCCGGTGCCAATTCTGACGACGCCGCTCACTTCTTGCGAAGCTTCACTGACCGCGCGCACGGCGTTATCAACGGCAATGCCGATCTGCTCGCTGTGATCTAAAAGAGCTAACCCGGCGGCCGTTGGGCTAATTCCCCGCCCCGTTCGTTCGACGAGCCGGGTTCGCAGAAATTGCTCCAGATGCCGAATCTGCAAGCTAACAGCAGGCTGCGAAAGCCCCAGCGCATCGGCGGCCGCGGAAAAACTCCCGCAGCCCACCACCAGACGAAAGGTGGCCAGGTGACTCAGATTGAGGTGGGTCATCTCAAAGTTTTTCTCATACTTCACATTAAGGGAGGCCCCTGCCTGACGAGCCGCAGCGGGCATATGCTGAGAGCCTTTGTAATAACATTCAGCGAAAACAATGACCAGCGAAACTCTTCTGCCCACCCGACGCATCACGACCTGTGCCGGTATCAGCCAGCTCATCAACTGGGGGATATCGTTCTACATGCCCGGCACGCTTGCCGGAGCCATCACCTCACAGAGCGGTTGGTCATCTTCTTTTATTTATGGCGGGCTCACGCTCGCCATGCTGACCATGGCCGTCATTTCGCCGTTGATAGCCAGAATACTTGCCAGCCTCGGCGGGCAGAGAACGCTGATTATCGGCACGCTGCTAATTGCCAGCGGCTGTTTTGCGATTGCGTTAACCACATCAAAATCCCTGTGGATGCTGTCCTGGTTAGTGATTGGGGCTGGCATGCGTCTGTCGTTGTATGACGCCCTGTTTGCCGTGTTCGTCAGTCTTTATGGGCAGCACGCTCGCCGAAGCATTTCACAGATTGCGCTTTTTGGTGGCCTCGCTTCGGCACTCTTCTGGCCGTTGGGCTCCTGGCTGTTAACGGAATTGAGCTGGCGCGAAGTGGTGTGGGTGTATGGCTGTGCAGGCCTTATCAATGCCGCCATCCTCAGTATTTTAAGGAATAAAAAAACGCCTCTGTCATGCCAGCAACGTGGCAACAGCATCCCCCACAATGAGCGGTTTTCAGCCCTTCTCTATGCCCTGTTTATCGCGCTGATGACGTTTGTGTCGAACGGGACGTCGACCCATTTGCCTGAACTTATCAGCAGCTTTGGTTTTCCTGTTGCCCTCGGCATGCTCTGGGGTGTGGGGCAAACCGGTGCGCGTCTACTGGATGTGCTGACAGGTTCACGCCTTTCGCCTGTTTCATTGGCGCTGGTCACCTCGTTGCTTATTCCTTGCTGTTTTTGGCTGGCATTGTCAGCTCAGCACGCCCCTGCCTGCATTATTAGTTTTGTGTTCGGATATGGCGCAGTGAATGGCCTGATGACGGTCGTTAAGGCCACGCTCCCTTTACAACTGTTTGACCCCCTTAACTACGCAGAACGTACCGGCCTGCTTTTGCTCCCGGCCCAGTTACTGGCCGCGGCTTCGCCTTATGTCTGGGCATGGCTCACGATGCATACGGGTGTTCAGGGGACGCTGTGGTTTTCGCTTACGCTCGGTTTAGGCATTGCGCTATCGGCGATAATCCTCGCCCTGAGGATTCGGGCACAGCAGAAAAACAGCGAGCTGCAATCCAGCGTTCCATGAAACAGTGCATACCGTAGAGAAAGGCTGGAACCCAGCTCGCAATCAGGAACATTCCCTGCCAGCCACTCCTGATTTTTTATCCAGTAAACGTATACTCTGCGCAGGCTGATAAGGAGTGACGAACAATGATTCAAGGACAAACCGTTGCCAATGAAATTTCCAAAGTGACTCGTCAACTGACAGTGAGCTATGTCAGAAAACGCCATCAGGACCCCAAAACAAGACGCACGCGGCATTACAGCCGCCATCCAAGCCTGGTGCTCACCGGAAACTGGCTGGAAGAAGCCGGCTTCGCAACAGGCGTTGGCGTTAACGTGTCGATACAACAAGGTAGGTTGATTTTGCAGGCAAAACAGCAAGGAGACACAACCTCTGGTTGAGGCCAATGGGGTGTCACTTTTTGTTGAAGTTTTGGCACACTCACAGGCGCAGTTTTTGCTGCGTGATCGTTGCCGTTCATGCGACAATAACGGCAACGATGAGTATGAAAAATGCCTGAATATTATTTTTTTTCAACGAAATGGACATCTTGCCTCCATGACCACGACTGAAAATTTCGAAGCCCATACCCCCATGATGCAGCAGTACCTGAAGCTGAAAGCTCAGCATCCGGAGATCCTGCTGTTTTATCGTATGGGCGATTTTTACGAGCTTTTTTATGACGATGCCAAACGTGCCTCGCAGTTGCTCGATATCTCACTGACCAAGCGTGGTGCCTCCGCAGGTGAGCCCATCCCTATGGCAGGCGTGCCGCATCATGCTGTCGAAAACTATCTGGCGAAGCTGGTCAATCTGGGTGAATCGGCGGCCATTTGCGAACAGGTTGGCGACCCGGCGACCAGTAAAGGCCCGGTTGAACGCAAGGTTGTTCGCATCGTCACGCCTGGCACCATCAGTGACGAAGCCCTGCTTCAGGAACGTCAGGACAACCTGCTGGCAGCCATCTGGCAGGACAGCAAAGGCTACGGTTACGCCACGCTGGATATCAGCTCCGGGCGTTTTCGTCTGAGCGAACCGGCAGACCGCGAAACCATGGCTGCCGAGCTGCAGCGCACTAATCCGGCAGAATTACTGTATGCCGAAGACTTTGCCGAAACGGCGCTGATTGAAGGTCGTCGTGGCCTGCGTCGTCGCCCGTTGTGGGAATTCGAAATTGACACGGCGCGCCAGCAGCTGAACCTGCAATTTGGCACGCGCGATCTGGTTGGCTTTGGCGTAGAGAACGCGCCGCGCGGCCTGTGTGCTGCGGGTTGTTTGCTTCAGTATGTCAAAGATACGCAGCGCACCTCCCTGCCGCATATTCGTTCCATCACCATGGAACGTCAGCAGGACAGCATTATCATGGATGCCGCCACACGCCGTAATCTGGAGATCACCCAGAATCTCGCTGGTGGTTTCGACAACACGCTGGCCGCGGTACTGGATCGCACCGTCACACCGATGGGCAGCCGTATGCTCAAACGCTGGCTGCACATGCCCGTTCGCGACACCAGTATTCTGACCGAACGCCAGCAAACCATTGGCGCTTTACAGGACAGATGCGACGAATTGCAGCCTGTGCTGCGTCAGGTTGGCGATCTGGAACGTATTCTTGCTCGTCTGGCCTTACGTACCGCACGCCCGCGCGATCTCGCCCGTATGCGCCATGCTTTCCAGCAGCTACCCGAGCTACGCCAACAACTGGCTGACGTTAATAGCCCAGCCGTGCAGAAACTGCGTGAAACCATGGGTGAGTTCAGCGAGCTTCGCGAACTGCTTGAGCGCTCCATCATTGAGTCACCACCGGTGCTAGTGCGCGACGGTGGTGTGATCGCCCCGGGTTACCATGAAGAGCTGGATGAGTGGCGCGCACTGGCTGACGGTGCGACCGACTATCTCGACAAGCTGGAGATCCGCGAACGTGAGCGTTTGGGTCTGGATACCCTGAAGGTCGGCTATAACGCCGTTCATGGTTACTACATCCAGATTAGCCGCGGTCAAAGCCACATGGCGCCGATCCACTACGTGCGCCGTCAGACGCTCAAAAATGCCGAACGCTACATCATTCCCGAACTGAAAGAGTACGAAGACAAAGTACTGACTTCCAAAGGGAAAGCGCTGGCGCTGGAAAAACAGCTTTATGACGAGCTGTTCGATATGCTGCTGCCTCATCTGGCTGACCTTCAGCAAAGTGCCACGGCGCTGGCTGAACTTGATGTATTGGTTAACCTTGCTGAGCGCGCCTACACCCTGAATTACAGCTGCCCACAATTTAGTGACAAACCGGGCATTCGCATCACTGAGGGCCGCCACCCGGTGGTGGAACAGGTGCTGAATGAGCCGTTTATTGCTAACCCGCTGAGCTTGTCGCCCCAGCGCAGAATGCTGATCATTACCGGGCCAAACATGGGCGGTAAAAGTACCTATATGCGCCAGACTGCGTTGATTGCGTTACTGGCTTATATCGGCAGTTACGTTCCCGCGCAAAAAGTGGAAATCGGCCCAATCGACCGAATCTTCACCCGTGTCGGTGCCGCGGACGATCTCGCCAGCGGCCGTTCGACCTTCATGGTGGAAATGACCGAAACCGCCAATATTCTGCATAACGCCACCGAACAAAGTCTGGTATTGATGGATGAAATCGGGCGTGGGACATCAACGTACGATGGCCTGTCTCTGGCCTGGGCTTGCGCCGAAAGCCTGGCAAACCGCATCAAAGCACTGACGCTGTTTGCGACCCACTATTTCGAGCTGACGCAGCTGCCGGAGAAAATGGAAGGCGTGGCAAACGTGCATCTTGATGCGCTGGAGCACGGAGACACCATTGCCTTCATGCACACCGTGCAAGATGGCGCGGCAAGCAAAAGCTATGGTCTGGCAGTAGCCGCTTTGGCTGGCGTGCCAAAAGAAGTTATCAAGCGTGCGCGCCAGAAACTGCGCGAGCTGGAAAGCCTGTCACCGAATGCAGCAGCGACGCAGGTCGATGGCACGCAAATGTCGTTGCTTGCCGCTCCGGAAGAAACGTCTCCTGCTGTAGAAGCATTGGAAAACCTGGACCCGGATTCCCTGACCCCGCGCCAGGCGCTGGAGTGGATCTACCGACTGAAGAGTCTGGTGTAAGCTTTCCCCCTCTCCCTGGCCCTCTCCCTCAAGGGAGAGGGGACTGATCGAGCCGTTTTTCTCCCTCGCCCTTTTGGAGTAAGAGAATTGTCCGGCTAATTTTTCTCCCTCGCCCCTTTGGGGAGAGGGTCGGGGTGAGGGGAAAGCACCAAAGAAAAAGGCCAGATCATGACGATCTGGCCTTTTTGATGAAAACTTGCTTATGCGGATAAGCTAATCTAACTGATTACTCACGGAACAGCGCTTCGATATTCAGCCCTTGCCCCTGCAAAATTTCACGCAGGCGACGCAAACCTTCTACCTGAATCTGACGAACACGTTCACGAGTCAGGCCAATTTCACGGCCAACATCTTCCAGTGTCGCCGCTTCATACCCCAGTAAACCGAAACGACGTGCCAGCACTTCACGCTGTTTGGCGTTCAGTTCGAACAGCCATTTGACGATGCTCTGTTTCATGTCATCGTCCTGCGTGGTGTCTTCCGGGCCGTTGTCTTTTTCATCGGCCAGGATGTCCAGCAGCGCTTTTTCTGAATCGCCACCCAGCGGGGTGTCGACCGAGGTAATGCGCTCGTTGAGACGCAGCATACGGCTGACGTCATCAACCGGTTTGTCCAGTTGCTCAGCGATCTCTTCGGCGCTCGGTTCGTGGTCCAGTTTATGGGACAACTCACGTGCGGTACGCAGGTAAACGTTGAGCTCTTTGACAATGTGAATCGGCAGACGAATGGTACGGGTTTGGTTCATGATTGCCCGTTCAATGGTCTGACGAATCCACCAGGTTGCGTAGGTCGAGAAACGGAATCCGCGTTCCGGGTCGAATTTTTCGACCGCGCGAATCAGCCCCAGGTTGCCCTCTTCAATCAGGTCCAGCAATGCCAGACCACGATTGCTATAACGACGGGCAATTTTCACCACCAGACGCAGGTTACTTTCTATCATCCGGCGGCGTGAAGCGACATCACCACGCAATGCGCGACGTGCGAAATACACTTCTTCTTCGGCCGTTAGCAGTGGGG
This sequence comes from Scandinavium sp. NPDC088450, assembly GCF_044900545.1. Lineage (NCBI taxonomy): Bacteria > Pseudomonadati > Pseudomonadota > Gammaproteobacteria > Enterobacterales > Enterobacteriaceae > Scandinavium > Scandinavium sp. NPDC088450. The sequence continues at coordinate 41,123 of NZ_JBJDNI010000013.1, forward strand.
AGTAACCAATCTCCCCAAGGTAAAGCTGAGTCGCATCAAGCACACGCTGTGTGGCGCCCTGCGATAACAGCTCTTCCTCAGCCAGGTCGTTATCACTGGGTTCCTCTTCTACTAAGGCTTTCTCATCGAAAGTCTCTGCTCCGTTCTCATCAAATTCCGCATCTTCATTTAAATCATGAACTTTCAGCGTATTCTGACTCATAAGGTGGCTCCTACCCGTGATCCCTGGACGAAACACACCTCACGGTTGTTTCGCCAAATTATCGCTGCGGCAAATACTGCAGCGGGTTGACGGATTTCCCCTTGTAACGAATTTCAAAATGCAAGCGTGTTGAACTGGTTCCGGTGCTACCCATGGTAGCTATCTTCTGCCCCGCCTTTATTTCTTGTTGTTCCCGGACCAGCATTGTGTCGTTATGGGCGTAGGCACTCAGGTAATCATCGTTGTGTTTGATGATAATAAGATTACCGTAACCGCGCAGTGCGTTACCGGCATAGACGACGCGCCCATCTGCGGTCGCGACGATAGCCTGTCCTTTACTGCCTGCAATATCGATACCTTTGTTGCCGCCATCGCCGCCACTGAAGTTTTCGATAATTTTGCCGTCAGTCGGCCAGCGCCAGGAAGAGATCGGCGAACTGGTAGACGTACTGCTTGCAGTCGGTTGGGTTGTGCTTACAACAGGTGCCGTAACAGGCGCTGTGACTGGTGTCGCAGGCTTATTGTTAGGCAACATTTTGTTAGCACTTTGTTCACCTGAATCCTCAGAATACGTAATTGTTGGTTGAGACGCAACCACTGCGGAGGAATTTTGTGCAGGTTTTGAGACTAATCCAGGCGAGGCGGTGCTGGCTTGTTCGCTGGCCTGTGCTACGGCGTTATTGCCGGTAATTGGCTGACCACTCGCACTGCCCACTTGCAGCACCTGACCGACGTTCAGCGCATAAGGTTCAGCCACATTGTTGCGCTGCGCCAGGTCGCGGAAATCGTTCCCGGTTACCCATGCGATATAGAACAGGGTGTCGCCGCGTTTAACGGTATAAGTGCTGCCACCGGTATAGCTGCCTTTTGGAATATCACCGTATTTACGGTTATAGACAGCATGGCCATTAACAATCTGCACAGTGCTTTGCGGGCTGGCTGCAGGCTGCGTCTGCATCGGCTGAATTTGGGGTTGCACAGGGGCCGTTTGCACAGGCTGCGGCTGTGGAGCCGTCTGCGGTGCCATGCCCCCTTTTTGCGCCGGGGTAATCAACATTCCAGAATTGGTGCCAGATGAGGCATTGCCGCCGACAGAACTGACCGGAGCTGGCGCATTATTGGACGAGGTGCATCCTGCCAGCCAGAGTGAAACCAGTGATAATGCCGCAACGCGACTAACGGTGAATTTTGGGCTTCCCGTGCTCATTTATCCCCCAGGAATGTGTTAACTGCCAGTGTCTTAGAAACCGCATAGCGCAGCGGTAATCACACAAAAAAAGTGTGCTAACCCTACGCCAAAGGGCGCAGTGAAAGAAACAGGAAAACTCCTGTATTACGCCAGTTCGCCCTTCACCAGTGGCACAAAGCGAACCGCTTCTACGGTATCGATAATAAAGTCATTTCCCCGACGGCGAACACGTTTCAATAACTGATGTTCTTCGCCGACGGGTAAAACCAGAATGCCGCCTTCAGCAAGCTGTGACATCAACGCGGCCGGAATTTCCTGCGGCGCTGCGGTAACAATAATGGCATCAAATGGCGCTCGTGCGTGCCAACCTTGCCAGCCGTCGCCATGACGAGTTGAAACATTATGTAAATCAAGCTGCTTTAACCGGCGGCGAGCCTGCCATTGCAGGCTTTTGATTCGTTCGACGGAACAAACGTGATGCACCAGGTGTGCAAGAATGGCCGTCTGATAGCCTGAACCGGTGCCAATTTCCAACACCCTGGATTCCGGTGTCAGCTCAAGCAGCTCGGTCATTCGCGCCACCATGTACGGTTGCGAGATGGTTTGTCCCTGACCTATTGGCAGCGCAACGTTTTCCCAGGCTTTGTGTTCAAAGGCTTCGTCAATAAACTTTTCGCGCGGAACCTGAGCGATGGCGTCGAGCACGTGCTCGTCCAGAATGCCCTGGTTACGCAGTTGATTGAGAAGGCTTTGTACGCGTTTGCTTACCATTGCACATCAACTCCAACACGATCTAACCAGCCAGCCACCACGTCCTGAGCGCTGTAAGCCGTTAAATCTACGTGCAGCGGCGTGACAGAAACATAGCCTTCATCAACGGCGGCAAAGTCTGTGTCAGGGCTCGCATCGCAGGCATCACCAGGCGGCCCAATCCAGTAAAGCGTGTTGCCGCGCGGATCTTGTTGAGGAATGACTTTATCGGCCGGATGGCGGCTGCCGCAGCGAGTAACACGAATGCCTTTGATTTCAGAGAGCGGCAGGTCCGGCACGTTGATATTCAGAATGCGGCCGGTGCGCAGGGGCTCCCGGGCAAGGGCACGCAGAATCGAGCAGGTGACCGCCGCTGCCGTATCGTAGTGTTTGTGCCCATTGAGGGAGACTGCCAGTGCGGGAAAACCAAGGTGACGGCCTTCCATTGCTGCCGCTACCGTGCCGGAATAGATGACATCGTCGCCAAGATTCGGCCCGGCATTGATGCCGGAGACCACCACATCCGGGCGTGGTCGCATCAGCGTATTGACGCCAAGGAACACGCAATCGGTCGGCGTGCCCATCTGCACGGCAATATCACCATTTTCAAAGCTGAAAGTGCGAAGCGACGATTCCAGAGTCAGCGAATTAGACGCTCCGCTGCGGTTACGATCGGGTGCGACAACCTGAACCTCGGCAAACTCGCGCAAGGCTTTGGCTAGTGTCTGAATGCCCGGCGCATGGACCCCGTCATCGTTACTCAGCAATATTCGCATAATCACCTGTTGTGTTGATAAGTTCCCTTACCACACTGGTGGCAAAACTGCCTGCAGGCAGCCAGAAACGCACCTCGACGGTGACGTCATCCCACCAGTTCCAGCTAAGTTGTTGCGGATAGAGCAGCACTGCTCGTCGCGCCGCCTCGACTTTTTCGCGCAGCAATAAGGATTGCAGCAGCGTGTCGTCAGCCAGCGTTTGTTGCTCAAAATCCAGTGCGGCGCGCTGTGTTCCCCACTCGCCACTGCCAGGCAGCGACGCGGTGATCATCAGGGCGCGGCTGTCGACCCGGGACTGAAGTTCGGGCATCTCTTCGTCCGTTGCCACGAACCAGCTTCCCCGTCCCGCTAATTGTAGCGCATCGCCGTCAACAACTTGATTAAAGTCCGGTTTTTTTAACCGTTCACTGACCAGTTGATTAAACAACGCGCTACGGGCTGCCGACAACCAAAAACTGCGCTTATTACGATCGCGGACAGGCGCATCACTCTGCGCCCAGCGCAGTGCGCCCTGCAGATTGCTGCCACCAATACCGAATCGTTGTGCGCCAAAATAGTTTGGCACACCCTTTTCCACGATAGCCTGAAGACGAGCTTCGACGTCATCGCGGTTGCTGATTTCCCGCAGAACCAGCGTGAACGCGTTGCCTTTCAGCGCCCCCAAACGCAGCTTGCGTTTATGGCGGGCATACTCAAGGACTTTACAGCCCTCAAGCTCAAATTTACTTAAATCAGGCATCTCTTTGCCCGGCACGCGCGCGCAAAGCCATTGCTCGGTCACGGCGTGTTTGTCTTTCTGTCCGGCAAAGCTCACTTCACGGGCATGAATTTTCAGGAACTTTGCCAGCGCATCGGCCACAAAGCGAGTGTTGCAGCCGTTTTTCAGAATGCGCACCAACACGTGCTCGCCTTCGCCGTCAGGCTCAAACCCTAAGTCCTCGACCACCAGAAAATCTTCAGGATTGGCTTTCAGCAGCCCCTGACCCTGCGGTTTTCCGTGCAGGTAAGTGAGTTCATCGAAGGCAATCATGGCTTGACCTTATGCAGCAGCGCCACGGCTTCACAGGCGATCCCTTCTCCACGCCCGGTAAACCCGAGTTTTTCGGTGGTGGTCGCTTTGACGTTAACGTCATCCATGTGGCAACCGAGATCTTCAGCAATAAATACACGCATCTGTGGAATGTGCGGCAGCATTTTCGGGGCCTGCGCAATAATGGTGACATCGACGTTTCCAAGGCTGTAGCCTTTCGCCTGAATGCGACGCCAGGCTTCCCGCAGCAGTTCGCGGCTGTCTGCGCCTTTAAACGCCGGGTCGGTGTCCGGGAATAATTTGCCAATGTCGCCCAGAGCGGCGGCGCCTAACAGCGCGTCGGTCAGCGCGTGCAGCGCTACGTCACCGTCGGAATGCGCCAGCAGGCCTTTTTCGTAAGGGATACGTACGCCGCCAATGATAATCGGGCCTTCACCGCCAAAAGCGTGTACGTCAAAACCGTGTCCAATTCGCATTATGCCTGCTCCTGAAGTCCGCATCGGGTAAGGTAAAATTCTGCCAGCGCCAGGTCTTCCGGGCGGGTCACTTTAATATTATCAGCACGTCCGGCGACTAACTGTGGATGGAAGCCACAATATTCCAGCGCCGACGCTTCATCCGTTATCACCGCGCCTTCGTTGAGCGCCCGGGTCAGGCAGTCAAACAATAATTCACGGGGGAAAAATTGGGGGGTGAGCGCGTGCCAGAGATCGTTTCTGTCGACAGTGTGGGCGATGGCGTCTTTGCCCGGCTCGGCGCGTTTCATGGTGTCACGCACGGGTGCCGCCAGAATGCCGCCGACATGGCTTGTTTCACGTAGCGCGATCAGGCGCTCAAGGTCGTCCTGATGCAGACAAGGCCGCGCCGCATCGTGCACCAGTACCCATTGCGCATCACCCGCCGCACGCAGGCCCGCCAGAACGGAATCCGCACGTTCAGCGCCGCCTTCGACAACAGTGATTTGGGGGTGTTGCGCGAGGGGAAGTTGCTGGAAACGCACATCACCGTCGCTAATCGCGATGATCACGCGTTCCACACCCGGATGCGCCAGCAGTGCGGCTACAGAGTGTTCCAGAATCGTTTTGTTACCGATTGAAAGGTATTGTTTCGGGCATTCCGTTTGCATGCGGCGGCCAAAGCCGGCTGCCGGCACCACGGCACAAATGCCCGGAAAAGTGGCTGCCATGTCGTTATCCTGGCGTTTGTTTATCGATTGTTTTGCCCTGAGCTTTGGCTTTGATTACGTTTTGACGCATCAGGCACCAGACGATAAAAGGTTTCGCCCGGGCGCGTCATGCTCAGTTCGTTGCGAGCGCGTTCTTCGATAGCTTCCTGGCCGCCATTGAGATCGTCAATTTCGGCGAAAAGCTGATCGTTGCGCGCTTTAAGTTTGGCGTTAGTTGCCTGCTGTGCGACCACGTCGTCATTGACGCGACTGTAGTCGTGAAGACCATTCTTGCCGAACCACAGTGAATACTGTAGCCAGACCAGTAAAGCCAGCAATAGCAGCGTTAATTTACCCATCCTGCCCCCTGAAAAACGGCATCATCATCCCGTAACTTGCCGGAGTACTCGCCTCTGGCGTGCGGACGATGCCGCATAACGCCGGGAATGTACCACATTTTGCTCGTCGAGTCGTATGACTCATTGCAATCAGAAAGCATATCAGACAGGGCTCAACCCAACAGCCATAAAAACAGCAAAGCGAACAGCGCCGCCACGGTGATGAGTGTCACCACAATGCTATAAAGCAGTCTGCCGTTGAGCAACGAATGCAGCGCGATACCAATCACCACCGAGACAGGTAGCAGCGCCAGGAAGAAGGGCCAGGTGTAGAGGAAGAAAAACAGGGTGTTGCTGCCGTAGAACAAAACCGGGATACCCAACGCCAATAGCCACGCAACAAAACCCACGACCGCGCCCGAAAAAGACCAGGTGGTCTCTTCGCTGTCGCTGTTCATGGGTTCTGCACGGCTTAAGGTTATATTTTGGGTATTACGCATATCAAATCCTGTTTCCTGACTTGGCCGGAAAACCGGCCGGGTCTCAGGATCTGATAATATCGCCCTGTCTCAGCAGGTCTAATAATTGGTTAACCAAATTTGTTACCAATTGTTCGCCATCAAGGTGGATTTCTGCCTTTTCAGGCGCTTCGTAAACGGAGTCGATTCCGGTGAAATTACGCAGTTCACCGGCTCGTGCTTTCTTGTACAGGCCTTTAGGATCGCGCGTTTCGCACACCTCAAGCGGCGTATCGACAAACACCTCAATAAAGCGAGTTTCACCCACACGTTCGCGAACCATTTGCCGTTCTGCACGATGCGGCGAGATAAACGCCGTCAGCACGACCAGCCCGGCATCGACCATCAGCTTTGCCACTTCACCCACACGGCGAATGTTCTCTTTACGATCGTCATCGCTAAAGCCCAGATCGCTGCACAGACCGTGACGCACGTTATCGCCATCCAGCAGATAAGTGCTGACACCAATTTCGTGCAGCGCTTCTTCCAGCGCACCGGCGACAGTGGATTTTCCCGAGCCCGAAAGCCCGGTAAACCACAGCACAACCCCACGATGCCCGTGGAGTTGTTCGCGCTGCTGCTGTGTAACCGGATGCGCGTGCCAGACGACGTTTTCGTCATGCTGGGCCATTACTTGCCTCCCAGCAGGTCGCGTGCGCCCCAGTGCGGGAAGTGTTTGCGCACCAGCGCGTTCAGTTCCAGCTCAAAAGCGCTGTAATCCGTACCGGCCTGTGCCGCTTTTTCTTGCTGCGGTTCACGCACCATGCCCGCACCGACCGTCACGTTGCTCAGACGGTCGATAAAGATAAGGCCACCCGTCACCGGATTTTGCTGATATTTATCCAGCACCAGCGGCTCATCAAAGGTCAGATCAACCAGCCCGATCCCGTTCAATGGCAGCTGCGTCGCTTCAAGCTGAGTCAGGTTGTTGATATCCACCTGGTACTGCACGCCATCCACACGCGCCCGGGTTTTCTTACCTGCAATTTTAATCTCGTAGCTTTGACCGGGTTGCAGTGGCTGTTCCGCCATCCACACCACGTCCACACTCGCGCTTTGTACCGCAGGCAGTGTTTCCGTCACATCCACCAGCAGATCGCCACGGCTGATGTCGATTTCATCTTTCAGCACCAGCGTGATGGCCTCGCCCGCCGCCGCCTGTTGCAGATCACCGTCAAAAGTGACGATCCGCGCGACAGCAGATTCCACGCCCGATGGCAGCACTTTTAAGCGCTGACCAACGCTTACTGTGCCGGAAGCCAGCGTTCCCGAAAAACCACGGAAATCGAGATTTGGACGGTTCACATACTGCACCGGGAAACGCAGCGGCTGGCTTTCCACAACGCGTTTGATTTCCACCGTTTCGAGCACTTCCAGCAGCGTCGGGCCGCTGTACCAGGGCATTTTCTCGCTCTGGCTTGCAACGTTATCGCCTTCCAGGGCAGACAACGGCACAAAGCGGATATCCAGATCACCCGGCAACTGCCCGGCAAACGTCAGATAAGCTTCACGGATTTCGTTGAAGGTCTCTTCGCTGTAGTTCACCAGATCCATTTTATTGACCGCGACCACCAGGTGCTTAATCCCCAGCAAGGTGGAAATAAAGCTGTGGCGACGGGTTTGGTCCAGCACGCCTTTACGCGCATCCATCAACAGGATGGCAAGTTCACAGGTTGATGCGCCAGTGGCCATATTTCGGGTGTACTGCTCATGCCCCGGGGTGTCGGCGATAATAAATTTGCGCTTCTCGGTGGAGAAATAGCGGTACGCCACATCGATAGTAATGCCCTGCTCGCGCTCAGCCTGCAAGCCATCCACCAGCAGCGCCAGATCCAGTTTTTCGCCCTGGGTGCCGTGACGCTTGCTGTCATTGTGCAGCGAAGAGAGCTGATCTTCGTAAATCTGACGGGTATCGTGCAGCAGACGGCCAATCAGCGTACTTTTGCCATCGTCGACGCTGCCGCAGGTCAAAAAGCGCAGCAGGCTTTTGTGCTGCTGCGCATGCAGATACGCTTCCACGCCGCCTTCATCGGCAATCTGTTGTGCAATCGTTGTGTTCATGGCGGCTCCTTAGAAATAACCCTGACGTTTCTTAAGCTCCATGGAGCCTGCCTGGTCGCGGTCGATCATGCGGCCCTGACGTTCACTGGTGGTCGAGACCAGCATCTCTTCGATGATTTCCGGCAGCGTCTGCGCTTCAGACTCCACCGCGCCGGTCAGCGGCCAGCAGCCGAGGGTACGGAAACGCACCATGCGCTGCTTGATAACCTCGCCTGGCTGCAAATCAATACGATCGTCGTCGATCATCATCAGCATGCCGTCACGCTCCAGCACCGGACGAGGGGCAGCCAGATACAGCGGAACGATTTCAATATTTTCCAGATAGATGTACTGCCAGATATCCAGCTCGGTCCAGTTAGAGAGCGGGAACACGCGAATGCTTTCGCCTTTGTTAATCTGACCGTTGTAGTTGTGCCACAGCTCCGGACGCTGGTTTTTCGGGTCCCAGCGGTGGAAGCGGTCGCGGAAAGAATAGATACGTTCTTTCGCTCGAGACTTTTCTTCATCACGACGAGCCCCACCGAATGCGGCGTCAAAACCGTATTTATTCAGCGCCTGCTTCAGGCCTTCGGTTTTCATGATGTCAGTGTGTTTAGCGCTGCCGTGCACGAACGGGTTGATGCCCATCGCCACCCCTTCCGGGTTTTTATGCACCAACAGCTCGCAGCCGTAGGCTTTCGCAGTGCGGTCACGGAATTCGTACATCTCACGGAATTTCCAGCCGGTATCCACGTGCAGCAACGGGAATGGCAGGGTTCCTGGGTAGAACGCCTTGCGCGCCAGATGCAGCATCACGCTGGAATCCTTGCCGATGGAGTACATCATCACCGGATTGGAAAATTCAGCCGCCACTTCACGGATGATGTGGATGCTTTCCGCCTCCAGCTGCCGCAAGTGAGTGAGTCGTTTTTGGTCCATAACCGTTCCTTAAGCCAGATTCACCACGGAGGAGTTAAAGCCCTCCTGTTGTGGGTTGTGTTGAAACCAGGCGAGCTGATGATGCAGTTGCACCACCTCACCGACCACCAGCAGCGCTGGCATCGGGGCGTCTTTCGCAAGGCTCTCGAGTTGTTGTAATGTGCCGACGCTGACCTGTTGATCGGCGCGAGTGCCACGGCTTATCACCGCCACCGGGGTCGAAGCATCGCGCCCGTGCTGGATAAGCTGTTGGCTGATGTCCGCCGCCTTCATGGTGCCCATGTAAATCGCCAGCGTCTGACGGCTTTGCGCCAGGTGCGCCCAGTCAAACGGCGTGCTGTCGGCTTTGTAATGTCCGGTCACGAAGGTCACACTTTGGGCGTGATCCCGGTGAGTTAATGGGATCCCGGCATAGGCCGTTGCCCCTGCCGCTGCGGTCACACCTGGCACCACCTGGAACGGCACGCCAGCTTCTGCTGCCGCTTGCAACTCTTCGCCGCCGCGACCGAAAATAAATGGGTCACCGCCTTTCAAACGCACCACACTTTTGCCCTGAAGCGCCGCCTCCACCAGCAGCCGATTCGTTTCATGCTGAGGCACACTATGGCTGCCTGCGCGTTTGCCCACGCAGATGAGATCTGCATCGCGGCGAACAAGCTCAAGCACCGAGTCCGTTACCAGATGGTCGTAAAACACCACATCGGCCTGCTGGATAACCTGCAACCCACGAAGCGTCAGCAAACCTGCATCGCCCGGCCCTGCGCCAACAAGCGTGATATCGCCCATGCGACGTTCAGGCTGGTTGAGCTCATCTTCCAGCGCCTGCTGAGCTGCCGCTTCATTTCCGGCCAGCATCTGGCTGGCGAAACGCCCGGTGAAGACGCGCTCCCAGAAACGACGACGTTCAGCCACACTGGTCACCCGCGTCTGCAAGTGATGACGCCAATAGCTCGCCGCTTGCGCCATGCGCCCAAGGTTGGTTGGCAACAGCGCCTCAATTTTTTCCCGCAGCAGTCTTGCCAGTACCGGCGCTGAACCACTGGAGGAGATAGCCACCATCAATGGTGAGCGGTCGACAATCGAGGGGAAAATGAACGAGCAGAGCGGCGGGTTATCCACCACATTCACCAGACGCTGGCGAGCATCCGCCGCCGCAAATACGCGCTGATTGAGTTCAGCATCGTCCGTCGCGGCAACCACCAGGAACACGGTGTCAATTTGGGCCTCGTCAAACTCTTCCGCAAGCACAGTGATATCACCGCTCTTCACCTGCTCGGCGATTTCCGACGCGATCTCACGGGCAACCAGGAGCACGCGAGCCCCTGCCCGGCGAAGCAGCATGATTTTACGGGCAGCAATGTCGCCTGCGCCGATAACCAAAACCGGGCGGTCTTTCAGTTCAGCAAAGAGAGGCAAATAGTCCACAGGGCGACACTCGTTCACATTCAGTCATAGGGCGACTATAGGGGGAGGCTTAGAGCAAATGAAATTACGAAATGGAATGAGTAGTTCCGCAAAGGAATAACACTTCAGAATTGTTCAGATAAAAAAGTGCTTAGTGCGCGTTTTCTGGGCAGTTTAAGACGAAATGAAATTGTGTTGAGCCGGTCACAGTTTCATACTAGTGCGGTTAATTATTTTGCCCTCATGTAAGGACACATTATGTTTTCCGCATTGTGCCGCCGCCTGCTGCCGCTCGCGATTGGCGCATGTTTTTCGACCTCTGTTTTCGCCGCCGCGGTGCCCGCCGGTCATATCGCCAATGAGCAAGCACGCCACATCGCCACCTATTTCCCTGGGCGAATGACAGGTAGCCCGGCCGAAATGCTTTCAGCCGATTATGTCCGTCAGCAGTTCTCCCTGATGGGTTATGAGAGCGATATCCGCACGTTTAAAAGCCGCTTCATTTATACCAGCAAAGATAATCGACAGAACTGGCATAACGTCACCGGCAGTACGGTCATCGCCGCGCACGAAGGTAAAGCCAGCCAGCAGATTATCGTGATGGCACACCTTGATACCTATGCTCCGCACAGCGACACCGACGTGGAAAAGAATCTCGGCGGTTTGACGCTACAGGGCATCGACGATAACGCGATGGGCGTTGGCGTGATGCTCGAACTGGCCGAGCGCCTGAAAGATATTCCTACCGAATACAGTATTCGTTTCATCGCCACCAGCGGTGAAGAAGAAGGGAAACTGGGCGCAGAAAATATCCTCAAACGCATGAGCCCTGAAGAGAAGAAAAACACCCTTCTGGTGATTAACCTTGATAACCTGGTGGTGGGCGACAAACTCTATTTCAACAGCGGCAAAACCACGCCTGCCTCCGTGCGCAAACTGACGCGCGATCGGGCGCTGAAAATTGCGCACAGCCACGGTATTCAAGCCATCAGCAATCCTGGGCTAAACCCTGCCTATCCAAAAGGGACCGGCTGCTGTAACGATGCCGAGATTTTTGATAAAGCGGGTATTCCGGTGCTTTCTGTCGAGGCCACTAACTGGTCGCTGGGCAATAAAGATGGATTCCAGCAGCGCGCAAAATCGCATGCCTTCCCGGAGGGCACCAGCTGGCATAACGTCCAGTTGGATAACCAGCAGTACATCGACAAAACGCTGCCAGGCCGCATCGAACACCGTAGCCGCGATGTCGTGCGCGTGATGCTGCCATTGATGAAAGAGTTGGCTAAGGTGAAGAAGGCTTAAGGGCCACCACAACACTTTTGACAACATGCCATATATAAGGAAGGGTGAGCCATCTCCCTTCCTTTTTTTCTTCCCGCTATCGCCCCGAAAACAATGATTGGCAACTTGTGATGAGTATCACCCGCATTTTAATCATACAGACAGCTTTTATCGTTACCCGTCCACAGCCTTAAAGAATTCCCCGCTCTGCGCCCTAATATGGCTGTCAGCAACATTATCTGGCGACCTTAGCCACTGGCCGGACATAAAACGCAGGGACAACACATGATGGGAAGTACGATAAGTGAATTTATCTCGCCTTCTTTGATCACCTTAAAGGCTGCCTATGATTGTCAGGAGGATTTTTTTAAGCACTCATTTCAGGCTTTGTATCTGCAGGAGTACGTCGAAGCAAGCTACCTCAATAAGATAGTAGCCAGGGAAAAAGAGTACCCAACAGGCTTAGTGGCCGCCGGGCTGAATATCGCTATTCCCCATACCGATCCTCAGCACATTAAGAAGCCTTTTATTGCGATCACCCAGTTGGCCACCCCTCTGCCCTTTTTTGTTATGGGGACGACGGATGAAAGAGTCGATGTCGACTGGATATTTTCACTGGGCGTCACCCAGGCAGAAAATCAAATTTTCCTGTTGCAGACATTGATGTCCATATTTTCACATCACGAGAGAGTCGAAGCGCTGAAGGCATTAACTTCTGCCGATGACGTTTTTGCCTTTTTCAATTCAGTCTCATTATAAGGTGACACTATGATTATCTATAACATTAATGAAGCGCCGTTTATCAAAGAGATGAGCGATATTACCCTTAAATTATGGGAGAAAGGGTGGGCGGAAAGAAATGGCGGCAATATCAGCTATCTTCTGAAAGAAGAAGAGGTTGCACCTTACCTGAATACGGAACAGTTGCTCGACCAAATCGAACTGCCTGTTGCTCTCCCGGATCTGGCCAACAAAATCTTTCTGGTATCGGGATCCGGGAAATATTTTCGCAATGTGATCAAAAATCCTGCCGATACGCTGGTTATCCTGAAAGTCTCCGCAGATGGCCGGTATTATCACCGCCTGTGGGGTCTGGTTAACGGTGGCACGCCCACCAGTGAATTAGCCTCCCATTTAAAATGTCATGACACTCGTCTGAAGCAAGACCCCTGTCATCGGGTCATTTTACACACCCATGCCACAGCCACTATTGCGATGACATTTGTCCACGACCTTGATGAAAAGAAATTTTCTAACACGCTCTGGCAGCAGATAACCGAATGCCTGGTGGTGTTCCCGGAAGGCGTTGGGATTGTGCCGTGGATGGTGGCTGGCACCATTGACCTCGGCCTGGCCTCAGCCGCAAAGATGGAATATTGCCGAATCGTCATCTGGGCGCATCACGGCATTATGGGTGCAGGCTGTAATCTGGATGACGCATTCGGTCTGGTCGAAACCGTCGACAAAGCCGCAGAGATTTACCTGCGAGCCTCTGCGGTATCCTCCGGAATCAAACAATCGATCACTAACGATGAACTCAGAGCGCTGGCCGACACATTCAATGTCACACCACGACCAGGGATTTTATAACCCAACAATAAATCTATAAAGGAAGCACAAATGAAAAATATCAATGTCATTTCTGTTTGTGGGTCCGGCACCGTAACCAGTTCCATGGTTGCCGAAAAAGTAAAAGATATTCTTGAGGTCAATGGATACAAAGCCAAAACGGTTGAAGTCAATCCTGGCGGCGTCGAAGGACAATTGAGTTCAGGCAAGTGGGACATTATTGTTCATACCAGCCCGCTCAAGGATACCTACGATATCCCGACCATTAATGCCGTAGGATTATTAATAGGCACTGACGAAGATGGTTTTATCGAAGAGTTACTCAACGCCGTAGAGAAATTAAACATTTAATCGCGACATCTCCATAAACCTGAGTTTGTGGAGAAAGCGTTTCTACCCGCCGCTGCACTCTGCTTTTTGGTTGCAGCTTACGATCTCTGTAGATTTTATCTATTCATCAGAAAGTGTTGCTGAACAGTCAACCGTTCTCAGCTTCATTCTGATCACAAGAAGCATGAGAGGGGAAAATGTTAGATCTTCTGTCGAAAATCATGAACTCCTTCGGCGCTGCGATAATTGTTCCATTTATTATTTATATTATCGCGCTGATCATGAAGGTGAATCATAAAAAGGCACTGAAGGCAGGCTTGAATGCCGGTATTGGTTTAACCGGCTTCGGCATGCTGATTGGTGCCTATACACCTGTCGTGACGCCCGTTATCACCCGTATGGTGGAAACCTCCGGCATTTCGCTGCGTATTCTGGACACTGGCTGGCAGGCAACCAGCGTTGTCGCTTACTCAACCAATGTGGGAATGATTTTTCTGGGCCTTGGGCTGCTGTTTCAGACAATTTTATTTATCACCCGCTTCACGAATATCTTTATGCCCTCGGACATGTGGAATAATTTTTCCTTTATGCTCTGGGGATCAATGCTCTATATCGCCACAGGCAACATTTACCTGGCCATTGGGTTAATGCTGTTGTCGAATTTATATTCTTTGGTTTGTTCCGAAATTGTCGCCAAACGCTGGTCAACTTACTATGGCTACCCCGGCTGTACCATGACTGCTCCACACCACGTCTGTTCGGTTCCCTTAGCTATCGTCGTCGACTGGATCCTGAATAAGTTAGGTGCCAACAAAGTTAAATGGAACCCGGAAACCTTACAGCAAAAATTAGGTTTTATGGGCGAGCCCATCAGTCTGGGACTGGTATTAGGCTGCTTAATAGGGCTTGCCGGCAACTATACCCGCCTGGAGACCTTAGAAGCCTGGGGTGAAGTCTGCAAAGTGGGGATCGCCACAGCAGCCGTGATGTGCATCTTCCCTAAAATCGCCGGGGTTTTCGCCTCAGCATTCACTACCATTACCGATGCCTCCAGAAGAACCGCCAAAAGCAGTGGCCAGAATCGGGTCTGGTATCTGGCGATTAACGATGCCGCAGGCTATGGCGAATCCGCCACCTTACTGACCGGAATGTTGCTTATTCCTGTCATCTTTATTTTGGCCATTATCTTACCCGGTAATCAGACGCTCCCCATGGTCGACCTGATTGCTATCCCGTATATGATTGAACTTATTATCGCTATCTCGGGTGGCAACATTTTCAAATCGCTTATTTCTGGCGCAATCTGGTGCGTTGGCGGGTTATATATTATTACCGCAGTGGCTCCGGTCTTCACCGACGTCGCCAAAAGTGTTGGCGTTATTCTCCCCGCGGGCGCGTTGTTAATCTGCAGTTTTGCCGTAATGACTAACCATCTTATGGGTGGATTATTCCTTATCTTCCTTACGCAAAACCCACTTTATATTGCGCTTAGCGTCGTTGTTTACATCGTGTTCTACCTTTTCGTACGCATCAAACGAGATGCCATTCATGCTTATCTTGAAAGACAAGTCAGCCTTGATGACGAACAAAAGCCCCTCACTGAATAAAGGAGAATAACCATGAAACTGGTCATAGTGGGAGATGCGCTGGTCAGCAGTGCAACGTTAATGGATGCAGCCAAAGGCATTGATTTTGCTGGCCGAAATGGCGAAGAGCTCGACATCGTCACGTTCGAATGGTTTTCACAACTGGATAAAGAAGCTTTTCAGGCAAAAATACTGCAAATAGAAAAGCATGGTCCTGAAGCGGTTCCTGTGCCAGACGGCATTATCGAGGCGATGCGTGAAGCGGATTACCTTTTGGTGCACATTGCCCCCGTTTCACGTGCCATGCTGCAAGCCGCCAATAAGCTGAAACTGATTGGCACCTGTCGCGGTGGCCTTGAGCATATTGCGCTGGACAGCGTGAAGCAGAAAGACATTATGCTCATTCATGTTATCCGCAACGCCGAGCCGGTGGCAGACTTCACGCTCAGCCTGATGTATGCCGAAACCAGAAATATCGCGCGTGCTCACCATGCGATCAAAACCGGTCAGTGGTGTAAAAGCTTTGCTAACGATGCCTTTAAAACCGTGCTGGCTAACCATACGGTAGGCCTGATTGGGCTGGGATACATTGGGAAATTAGTGGCTAAAAGACTCAATGCTTTGGGCATCAAAGTGCTCGCTCACGATCCCTTCATTGAAGCCGCCACGCTAAGCAAAGAAGGTATTCAGGTGGAACTTCTGCCTCTGGAAAACGTGGTATCACAAGCGGATATCTTGTCTTTGCATATGCGCTTAACCCCCGAAACCGAAGGGATGATCAACAAAGATATCTTTAATAAAATGAAACCCGGCAGCTATATCATCAACACCGCAAGGGCGGGCGTAGTATGCAAAGAAGATTTGATCGACGCATTGCAGAATAAGCGCATCGCCGGTGCTGCGCTGGATGTCAGCTGGTGTGAACCCATTGAAAAAAACGATCCCTTGTTGGAACTGGATAACGTGACGCTCACTCCCCATATTGCGGGTGACACCATTGATGCTATTCCGAAAGCACCTTATTTGTTGAAAACTGTGTTGAACGAATATTTCAATACCGGGCATAGCGATATGTTAATCAGGCTATAACTGACAACTGACATCAGTATTCCTATTCTCTTCAGGATAAGTTGAATGATTAGAGAAACATTACGTGTCAATAACACGACGGGTTTGCATGCCCGGCCAGCCAGTGCCATCGTTAAAGTTGTTTCCAGACATCATGCAAAAGTAGAGTTTCTGTTTAAAGAAAAGGTCATAAAAGGAAAAAGCGTCATAGGACTCATGACTGCCGGAATAACGGGTGGAGCAAGCGTTGATGTTTTTTGTGATGGTGAGGATGAACAAGCCGTTTATTCAGAAATCAAAGCCCTGTTCGACACCGGGTTTGGCGAAAAATAGCCGTTAGCGTTTTTAATCATCACTTCGCACTAATAATAAAGGCTAAAGGGGTTAGCTCTTTAGCCTTTGTGTGATAGCGTGTACACCTTTAAAGAGAGAAAACCTGAAGAATATATCTTGATTATGAATAAACTGGCATCTCAAGATCACTTTATCTCAGAGCATCAAAACATCATTATTACCTCACGTATCCCGCAGCACTATTCACCAAAACCAAATTTTAATTTCAGCAAGATAACTTTTATCGTTGAGGGTATCGGCCTGCATATTATTAATGGAAAACCTTACACTATTTATCCACGAATGCTCTTTTTTACCCAGGCCAACGACCAGCAAATCTATGAACATACTCAAAACCTGAGCGTGATTAATATCTATTACCAGCCCTCGGCCCACTTCCATTTGATTAAAGGATTTGAAGCCTTAATCCCAAAACAATTTGCCTCATTCCATATTCACCGTTTTTTAGACAGACAAAGTGCAGGCATGATAAACGACGCACTGGATAAACTAATTGCCAGTCAGCACAAAGGATACATTGAACAAGAGAGTCTGTTTTTACGCCTGCTGGTCGATCTGCGGCATTGCAGCTATTTTTACGACAAGAACAACACTAACGAGAGAAGAACCCTGAGATTAATTCGCTGGCTGCATGCTAATTATCCGGAGCATATTGACTGGGGACAACTGGCTTCACAGTTTTCCATTACAGTGCGAACCATGCACCGCTATCTTGATAAAGATGTCGGCCTGTCACCCCAGCGATATTTAAATAAAGTCCGATTGTTTAATGCACTTTATCAACTGCTTTACAGCAATAAAGCCATCACCTCTGTCGCCCAGGATTGTGGTTTTGACGATCACTCCTGGTTCACGACCTGTTTTCGCAAAGAATTTGGCGTTACGCCAAGGAACGTCAAAGTGCAGGGATCACCGTACGGCCAGCTCAGGAAATGAATACCTGAAAAAGATAAAGGAATGGGTGCAGGAGAACCGACGTTCACGCTCCGGTACGCGGGGTTGCCCCCGCGTTTTTAGCTACTTCTTCGATTCGTAAGCGAGAACAGCTTTAAACTCCATACCACGCTCCCTGATACTTAACTCGCATAGCGAGCTTCGGGCCATTAACGTGAACCCCAGCACTGTGAGACACAGTACGATGATCGCCACAAGGGCGTATTTTGTCAGCATGCCTTGCCTCCCTGCAAAGAAGAGACTAACATCCGAATTGCTTAGGTTCGGTATGTAGGCCTCAGGTTGATAGGAATATCTCCTGGGGCTTTCATCTATCTGGAACCTTGCAAATGCTCAAAGCCAGCTAGCCTCAAGCACCCGCCGTCATACTAACGCTTAATTCCCTGCTATGGCTGTACCTAAATACGGATAATGGAAAGCGGCTCGCAAGAAAAAAACGCCCCACACTTTTCAGCATGAGGCGTTCGCTATTTCTTAAAAAATTCTTACCCTTCGTGCAGCCCGCATTCGCGTTTTAAGCCAAAGAAACGAGTTTCTTCTTCGGCCATGCCAGGTTCCCATTTTTTAGTGGTGTGCGTATCGCCCACAGACAAATAGCCCTGATCCCACAGCGGATGGTATTTCAGGCCATGCTTTTGCAGATACTGATACACCGTGCGGTTATCCCAGTCGATGATTGGCAGCACTTTGAAGACTTCCCGCTGAACAGCCAGTACCGGAAGCGTGGCGCGACTGCCGGATTGCTCACGGCGCAGGCCAGCAAACCAGGTTTGCGCATTCAACTCTTTCAGCGCCCGGTTCATCGGTTCGACTTTGTTGATGTCATTGTATTTCTCAATGCCTTCAACGCCCTGCTCCCACAGCTTACCGTAACGCGCTTCCTGCCACGCCGGGCTCTGCTCGGCACGATAAATCTTCACGTTCAGCTTCAGCTTGTCGGTCAACTCATCGATAAACTGATAGGTCTCCGGGAACAGATAGCCAGTGTCAGTGAGGATCACCGGAATACCCGGGCTGACCTGATTAACCAGATGCAGACTCACCGCCGCCTGAATCCCAAAGCTTGAAGAGAGCACATACTCGCCAGGCAGATTTTCCAATGCCCAGGCAACACGTTCTTCGGCGCTAAGCTTTTCCAGTTGAGCGTTGGTTTCCGCCAGTTGCAGCACGCGGTCAACCTTCGGCAGTTCGTTTAAGGCGTTCAGATTGAGTAATGACATGGTTACCTCTCAAGCCTGATGATGCCGGGCGGCACTGCGTTTGCCCGGCCTACGTGCTTTGTAGGCCGGATAAGCGTTAGCGCCATCCGGCGTTATCACGTTATTCCCAGAAATCGCGAGCCGGATCGAGCACAGGACGCACAATTCCTG
Source organism: Scandinavium sp. NPDC088450 (assembly GCF_044900545.1). NCBI lineage: Bacteria > Pseudomonadati > Pseudomonadota > Gammaproteobacteria > Enterobacterales > Enterobacteriaceae > Scandinavium > Scandinavium sp. NPDC088450. The sequence goes on from NZ_JBJDNI010000013.1 coordinate 59,986, forward strand.
CGCGCACGGTGAAATCACCGAAGCCTTCATTGGCTTCGCGCTCTTTCGCCCAGCGGCCTACCAGCTCGTCCACGGAATCCAGAATCTCAGATTCGGTGATGTTCTCCCGGTACATACGCGGAATGCGCGTTCCCATGCGGTTGCCACCCAGGTGCAGGTTGTAGCGACCCGGCGCTTTACCTACCAGACCCAATTCTGCCAGCAGCGCACGGCCACAGCCATTCGGGCAGCCAGTCACACGCAGAACAATGTGCTCTTCGCCCACGCCGTGACGTTCCATGACCGCTTCCACTTTGTCGATAAACGATGGCAGGAAACGCTCGGCTTCAGCCATGGCCAGAGGGCAAGTTGGGAAGGCCACGCAGGCCATTGAGTTTTCACGCTGCGGCTTCACGGCGTTCATTAACTCATGTTCCTGCGCGAGTTTCTCAATCTTCGCTTTCTGGCTTTCCGGCACGCCAGCAATAATCAGGTTCTGGTTCGCGGTCAGGCGGAAATCACCTTTGTGGATCTTCGCGATCTCCAGCAGACCGGTTTTCAGCGGACGGTCCGGATAATCCAGAATACGGCCGTTCTCGATGAACAACGTCAGGTGCCATTTGCTGTCGATGCCTTTCACCCAGCCGATGCGATCGCCGCGTCCGGTGAATTCATACGGACGAATCGGGGCGAAGGTCATTCCTGCGCGACGTTCTACTTCCGCTTTGAACACATCTACGCCGACGCGCTCAAGGGTGTATTTGGTTTTGGCATTTTTACGGTCGGTACGGTTGCCCCAGTCACGTTGCGTGGTGACCACAGCTTCCGCCACGGCAAGCGTGTGCTCCAGCGGCAGGAAACCAAATTCGCTCGCGGTGCGGGCATACGTTTTCTTATTACCGTGATCGATAGATAACCCGCCGCCCACCAGCAGGTTGAAGCCCACCAGTTTGCCGTTCTCGGCGACCGCGACAAAGTTCATGTCGTTGGCGTGCAGGTCCACGTCGTTCTGCGGCGGGATCACAACCGTCGTTTTAAACTTACGCGGCAGATAGGTTTCGCCCAGGATCGGCTCTTCGTCGGTTGTCGCCACTTTTTCCTGATCGTGCCAGATCTCTGCATAAGCGCGGGTGCGCGGCAGCAGATGCTCAGAGAGTTTTTTCGCCCACTCGTACGCTTCGGCGTGCAGTTCAGACTCCACCGGATTCGAGGTGCAAAGCACATTACGGTTCACGTCGTTGGCGGTAGCCAGCGCATCCAGACCGACTTCGTGCAGCATCTGGTGCGCGGGTTTAACGTTCTTTTTCAGAATGCCGTGGAACTGGAACGTCTGACGGTTGGTCAGGCGAATGCTGCCGTAGATCGTGTTGTTCTCAGCAAATTTGTCGATCGCCTGCCACTGTTTGGTGGTGATAATCCCGCCCGGCAAACGGCAGCGCAGCATCATGGCATGACGTGGTTCGAGTTTTTGCTCTGCACGCTCAGCGCGAATATCACGGTCATCCTGCTGGTACATGCCGTGGAAACGGATCAGCAGGAAGTTATCGCCATTGAAGCCGCCGGTCAGGCCGTCATGCAAATCTTCCGCGATGGTCCCGCGCAGATAATTGCTCTCTTTTTTCAGACGTTCAGCGTCTGACAGCTTGCCTTCGACCACTAAAGGGCCTGGATGTTTTTCGCTCATTAGTAGACATCTCGCTGATAACGGCGCTCTACGCGCAGCTCACTTAAATAATCGTCTGCCGCTTCGGCGTCCATCGCACCAAATTCAGCAATCACTTCCAGTAACGCCTGCTCGACATCTTTCGCCATGCGATTAGCGTCGCCGCAGACATAAATGTGGGCACCGTCATTGATCCAGCGCCACAGCTCTGCGCCCTGTTCGCGCAGTTTGTCTTGTACGTAGATTTTTTCTTTTTGATCTCTGGACCAGGCCAGAGAGATATTGCTCAGCACGCCCTCTTTAACCAGACGCTGCCATTCCACCTGATAGAGGAAGTCGTCGGTGAAATGCGGGTTGCCGAAGAACAGCCAGTTTTTGCCTTCCGCGCCGTCTGCGGCACGCTGCTGCATGAACGCACGGAACGGTGCAATCCCGGTGCCTGGGCCAATCATGATGACTGGCGTTTGCGGGTTCGCTGGCAAACGGAAGTTATCGTTATGCTCGATGAACACGCGCACTTCGCCGTCTTCTTCCACGCGATCGGCGAGGAAGCTGGAAGCACCGCCCGCACGTGCACGGCCTTCGATGTCATAGCGCACAACGCCAACAGTCACGTGAACTTCGGTTTCCACTTCAGCCTGAGAAGAGGCGATGGAATAAAGGCGTGGCGTGAGTGGACGCAGTAAATCCACCAGCGCTTGTGCATCCAGTTGTGCCGGAGAGAAACGCACCATATCCACAATTGGCGTCGTCGCGGCGTAGTGCTGCAATTTCGCCTTATCGCCCACCAGTGGCAACAATGATTCGCTGCGGGTCAGTGTGGCGTAATTTTCCACGATGTTACCGGTGTTGACCGTCAATTCGAGATGCCATTCCAGCGCTTCGCTCAGCGGCATTGCTTTACCGTGAACGGTGACGGTTTCAGTGCCTTTCAGCCACAGCAGTTCTGCCAGCTCTTTCACCAACGCCGCATCATTCTGATACCAGACGCCCAGCGCATCGCCAGGCTGATAGCGCAAACCTGAGTCGGCCAGATCGATTTCGATGTGACGCACGTCTTTTTCGGAATCACGGCCGGTGATTTTTTGATTCACCGAAAGCGTCGCGGTCAGCGGTGCTTCTTTGGTGTACGGGCTGGAGTGAACTTCATTCACCACTCCGGTTGCCGTCAGTGCTGCCTGAGCAGACGTCTCTTTTGGCGCACGCGCTTTCAGCACATCAACAATGCGTTCGCGCCATTCTGCCGCCGCCATCTGATATTCAACGTCGGTATCTACGCGATCCAACAGGCGTTCTGCGCCCAGTTCAGCCAGTTTGCTGTCGAAGTCTTTTCCGGACTGGCAGAAGAATTCATAGGACGTATCGCCGAGACCAAAGACCGCAAATGCAGTGCCGTTCAGTTTCGGTGCTTTTTTCGAGAACAGGAACTTATGCAACGCAACGGCTTCTTCCGGCGGCTCACCTTCGCCCTGAGTCGACGTCACCACCACCAGCAATTTTTCCTGAGCGATTTGTTTGAATTTGTAGTCGCCCGCATTCACCAGCTTGACGTTAAGTTTGGCCGCCAGCAAATCATCGCGAAGCTGTTCTGCCACGCGGCGAGCATTGCCGGTTTGTGAAGCGGAAATCAGCGTGATAGCCGGCGCTTCAACCGCCGCAGGCGTTGCCGCCACGGTTGCGCCGGGCTGCTGATTCAGCATGCCCCAGAAATAGCCGGAGACCCACGCAAGCTGCGTCGGTGAAAGATCGGTCGTGGCCGCCTGCAGGCGAGCCAGTTGCTCCGGGTTTAACGGTAGCAAAGCGGAAGGTGGGGCCTGTGTCGTCATGCGTTGTTATGTTCCAGTAGCAGAGCCAATTTTTAGCGTAATAACTCAAGTAACAGTAAGGTTAACTTTGCTGATGGTACCAATTAAAGAAGGGTTGGAAATAATAAATAACCAAATGGACTAACCTGTTTTAGCTATCAGGTTTATCGGCAAAACTGGTTAATTATCTCCATGATATTTCTCTGTTTTTTAGGAAATACTTGCCTCCCATCGCGGTGCTCGTTTTAATGGCGGTTTTAGTTAATGCGAAAAAACGCCCTTTGCGGTAAGATTCGCCGGTTTTTTCCGCATTTTTCGAGAGTTCATGATGTCCACCACCCTGTTTAAAGATTTTATGTTTGAAGCTGCTCACCACCTGCCGCACGTGCCGGAAGGCCACAAGTGCGGTCGCCTGCACGGACACTCCTTTATGGTGCGTCTGGAAATTACCGGCGAGGTCGACCCGCATACAGGCTGGATCATGGACTTTGCTGAGCTGAAGGCCGCCTTCAAACCCACTTATGATCGTCTGGATCACTTCTATCTGAACGATATTCCGGGTCTTGAAAACCCAACCAGTGAAGTGCTGGCAAAGTGGATCTGGAATGAAATCAAACCGCAGGTTCCGCTGCTGAGCGCGGTGATGATCAAAGAAACCTGCACTGCTGGCTGCATTTATCGCGGCGAGTGATTGTTGCCTTTGCGGCAGCGGTCAAACACCCTTTAAATCCGCCATGGTAGGGTGTGCGCTCTGAGGAAAAGGAGCGCAAGGTGGCGGACGATTTCGACGTTATTATTATCGGCGCAGGGATAGCAGGTTCCACCTGCGCCTTGCTTTGTGCCCGTGCCGGGTTGTCGGTTCTGCTGCTGGAACGCGGCGAACAACCGGGCAGTAAAAACCTCTCTGGCGGCAGACTGTATGGTTACGCCCTCGCCGACATCCTTCCTGATTTTCAGCGACACGCCCCGCTTGAGCGCACTATCACTCGCGAAAACTTCACGCTGCTGACCGCCGATGGCGGAACCACGCTTGGCGGGCAAAATCCGGTAAGCCCTTCCTGGAGCCTCCTTCGCGCCCGTTTCGATCCGTGGCTTGCGGCTCAGGCTGAATCCTCAGGTGTGCAGCTTTTATGCGGCGTGACGGTTGAATCACTGTATCGTGAAAATGCGCGTGTTGCAGGCGTCGTGTGCGAAGGCGAAATGATCAGAGCCAGGGTTGTGGTTCTGGCTGAAGGCGCTAACAGCCTGCTTGCCGAGCAACAAGGGTTTGTTTCGCGGCCTGAACTGCACAGCATGGCGCTGGGCATTAAAGAAACGCTGTCGCTGGAAGCCGGTCGAATCAATGATCGTTTTCACCTCGAAGCCAATCAGGGCGCGGCCTGGCTGTTCAGCGGGCAAGTCTGCGGCACCAAACCGGCTGGCGCTTTTCTGTATACCAACAAACAGACGCTGTCGCTGGGCGTGGTCGCGTCGCTCACTTCGCTGCGCAATAGCCCGGGTGAAGCCTCTGGCTTACTGGCGAAACTGAAAAATCACCCTTCCATTCGACCTTTGGTACGCGAAGCAGAAACGCTGGAGTACGGTGCGCATCTGGTGCCCGAAGGTGGCCTGAACAGTATGCCACTGCAACGTGCCGGGGAAGGCTGGCTTCTGGTGGGGGATACGCTTCGCACTTGTATCAATACTGGCGTAACGATCCGCGGAATGGACATGGCGATGCTGAATGCCAAAGCCGCTGCCGAAACGCTTATCACATACTTTCAGTCGCCGGGAAAACCTCTGCATCAACTCTACGATCAGCATCTCACTCGCAGTGCGCTTTGGCAGCAACTTCAGCGTTATCGACACGTTCCGGCTCTTCTCCAGCGGGAAAGCTGGTACCGCCAGTGGCCCACGTTCACTCAGGTAGTGTTGCAAGAAATGACGAAGGCAGAAGCCGAAGCGAACCCGGCGTTGTGGCGAACGCTGCTGCGTCAAAGCCGTCGCTTCGGCCCGCTGCGCTTAGGGGCCGATATGGTGAGGAGCCTGAAATGTCTGTAAACGAAAGCCTTACCAGAAATTGTTATCACCCAGCGAAGACCCCGCATATCGCGGTTCAAGAATCGCTGAGCGACGAACAGTGCGCGTTGCTGGAAAAAATCTGCCCCGCCGGGTTGTTTAAGCGAGATGCCAATGGCAGGGTAAATGTGCATTTTCAGGGCTGTCTGGAATGTGGCTGCTGTCGACTGATTGCCGGGCAAGACTTGCTGAGCGACTGGCAGTATCCCTCTTCTGGCGCGGGGATTTCCCTGCGTTTTGGTTAACCACTGTAAGGATGTCTGTGTGCCTTTACTTCACCTGCTAAGACAAAACCCGGTGATCGCCGCGGTCAAAGATAATGCCAGCCTGCAGCTGGCGATTGAGTCCGATTGCCAGTTTATTTCGGTGCTGTACGGCAACATCTGCACCATCACCGGGATCGTGCAGAAAATCAAACAGGCGGGGAAATTCTGCTTCATCCACGTCGATTTACTGGAAGGCGCGTCCAATAAAGAGGTGGTGATTCAGTTTTTGAAACTGGTGACCCAGGCAGACGGCATAATCAGCACCAAGCCGAACATGCTGAAAGCCGCCAGGGCTGAGGGGTATTTCTGTATCCATCGCTTGTTTATCGTCGATTCCATTTCCTTCCACAATATCGATAAGCAGGTCGCACAGTCGAACGCCGACTGCATTGAAATCTTACCGGGCTGCATGCCGAAAGTGCTGAACTGGGTAACGGAGAAAGTACGCCAGCCGCTGATTGCAGGCGGGTTAGTCTGCGATGAAGAAGATGCCCGTAACGCGATTGCCGCCGGAGTAGCAGCGTTGTCGACAACCAATATCGACGTCTGGAAGTTGGCCAAAAAGCTGAATTAACCCTGCCCGGTGCACTGCACAAGCGCTGTAAGCACTTCCTCGGCATCCCCGACAATGCCCACATCCGCCGCGGCAAAAACGGGCGCGGCGGGATCGTTGTTGATGGCAACAATCAGACGGCTTTGCTGCACGCCAGCCATAAAAGCCGATGCACCGGAAGCGCCCACGACCAGACAAACGTCAGGCGCAACACTCTGCCCAGAAATGCCGATCATTCGCTGTTCATCACAGCCTCCCGCCATCACCCGTTGCCGCGTGAAGCCCTGTTCCGCACCAAGTGCCGCAGCCAGCGGTTGGAAAGCGTCGCCGCTAGCGCCCAGCCCGCTCGCCATCACCCATTTGGCCGTTTGCAGCGGATGCTGTGCTTGACTGAGGATTTGCGGTGAAGGCAATTCCCCGGGCTGAGGAACAGTTTCAAGATCACACTCTTCTGGTTGCAACGAAAGAGCGACATCCTGCAGTGGAAGATGCCTGGACAGCGACAAGCAAAGGGGGAAACGCTGCACCTCAAGCGTGGCTAACAGCCCATTTCCGTACACGGCTTTGGTCACCGTCTTCTGTGTCACATCGCAAGTGAGCGCCTGACAAACCGCGCTTCCTTTAAGACGCCAGGCCAGCCGCGTGGCAAGCTCGTCACCTTTCATCGTCGAAGGGAACAAAAGGATATCCACGGGAGAGGCCCGATATTTCGCCTCCAATGCCGCCAACATGGCTTCACTCGATGCCTTGTTATTCGGTATTCGCCAGCAGGTCATGGAGAATTCTGTCAGCGAATTATCGGCCATATAATTGGCAAACTTTGGCTGTTCCTCTGCGTTGAGCAGCACCAGAGCGATTTTCATGACAACCTCCTTGCAGCGAGATAATCACGCCATAAACGCCGGGCCGAATCCTGAGGTGTTTGCTCTTTGATAAGCACGCCTTCACGGCGCTGAAGGCTGCGAGTTAAGGCCTTGCATGAGAGTAGATCAGGCTGTAAGGGTTGGCAGGTCTGTTGCCTGATGTCTGCTTTTGCAGCAGCCATTTTGGCTCTCATGCCCGGTACTCTCAACGCCAGTTGCCCACGATTTTGCACGATCAGTACCGCCGGTTTCCTCACCTGCCAAAGGCTGCGCTGCTCTGTATCTTCACACTCGACCACAAATCCTTGATCTGCTGAGCTGAGCCCACTCACTTGCGACAGACACGGCCAGCCCAGCATTTCTGCCAGCAGCCAGCCAGTCTGTCCGTTTTGCCCTTCACTGCTCTGTGTGCCGAGCAGCACTAACCCCGCCTCTGTTTTCCGGGCGTGATTTGCCAGCTGCTCCGCGACGAAAGCCGGAGAAAAGCGAAGATCCTGTTCAGCCTGTAGCAACGTGAGATCGTCAAATCCTAGCGCTGCAAGTTGCCGTAACGCTGGAAGTGTACGTGTATCGCCCAGTGTGACGGCTTTCAGCGTTAAGGACGGGTCAGATTCACGCGCCAGAAGCATCAGTTCTGCAGCGCCCTGTTCGTCATTGCCCATCGCCACTCGCATTAACGCCGGGTCTGGCCCCGCAATACCTTGCGCTGCCGCATTCCAGTCGGCTTCCGCCAGCATCGCCAGATCGGGTTCGGCTTTAAACGCCAACAGAATGTTCATTGATCTTTCCCTGCGGCTTAAGCGGTAAATCCGCCGCCTCCACCAGCGACAAGTTTTTGGTTTCCGGCGCCCAGAGTAGCGAAACAATCAGCCCGATAATCAGCACTGCCACCAGCATCAAAAGAGTGCTTCTCATTCCCCAGGCGGTAAGCGCAACGGGCAGAAGCCCCGTACCGATGGCTGCGCCAAGGCGACTCATGGCAGTCGCAAATCCAACGCCGAGCGAGCGAATATCTGTCGGGAAACTTTCGGCAGGCAAAATGCCCACCAGATTGCTTGCCGCTGAGATAGTCATGCTGAACAACACAAACAACAGCAGAATAAGCGCGCTGTTGCTGGCAGGGGTAAACGCCAGCGCCGTCAGCACGATGGCCAACAGCAGAAAGCTGCCAATCAAAAACTGGCGGCGAGACAGCCACCAGGTCAGCACCAGGCCAAGCAGCGCGCCGACAATTAGCAGGCTGTTAAGAATAAGGCTCGCGGTCAGCGCGTCTTCAAGACCGATAGTCAGGGCGATAGTCGGCAACCAGGTGTAAATCACAAACCACGGTACCACCAGGCAGATAAAGAACAGGCTGTTGAATGCAGTCCTGCGCCAGTAACGGGCAGAAAAGAGCGTGCTGAAACGGCGTGTTGTCACCCCGGATATTTCATCCCCAGGCAAGACATTCGCCCCAAGAAAGCGTCTCACCACTGCATGAGCTTCGGTAATTCGCCCCTGACGCATCAGCCAGCGTGGCGATTCAGGCGTGCCCATTCGCAGCAACGTGATGGCCAACGCAGGCAATGCCGCAGAAGCCAGCAGCCAGCGCCAGGCTTCAGGGTCAGTGTTAATCCAGTGATGCCCTGCCACGCTTGCCAGCACATAGCCAAACGTCCATACCACGCTGAACGCTCCGAGCAGCATGCCGCGAAAACGTTTTGGGGAGAACTCGGCCAGCAGAGTATGACCAACGGAATAGTCACCGCCAAGACCGAAACCTATCAGGACGCGCAGGAAGATAAGTTGCTCTGGTGAAGTCACAAAGAACTGTAAAAAAGAGGCCAGCGTGATCAGCAGGAAGCTGAACGTGAAGATACGCTGACGACCAATATGGTCTGAGATCCAGCCCAGGATCAGGCTGCCGAGAAACAAACCAAACAGGGCCGATCCGCCAATCAGCCCCTCAAGCAAAGGAGTCAGTTGCATTTGTGACTGAAGCGGGATAATCGCGTAGCCGATGACGCCAAGCACGTAGCCATCAGTCAGGTGCGCGCCAAAGGTCAGCCCGGCAATACGCCAGTGAAATCGGGTTAGCGGCAGATCGTCCATTCGAACAGGTGACGCGCTCATGGCTCCCCCTTAAAAAAGAGAACGGCTTCCCGCGAAGGGAAGCCGTGGTGAGGATTATTTTTCAATCGGATAGATGGTTCCTGGATTCATGATGCCATTCGGATCGAACTGCTTTTTCAGCCCTTCCAGCAATGCCCAGGCGCTACCATGCTCGGCCTTCGCCCAGTGAACGCGGTGCTTGCCGATACCGTGGTGGTGCACCATCGAGCCGCCAAGGCGAATCGTTTCTTCGCAGATGATTTTGTTCAGCGGGTTGTGGTACTTGTCGATTTCTTCTTCTGGCTTGCAGTCCACCACGTTGTAGTCATAGACGAAATACATGTTGGTGCCGTTGATGTAGCTGTGGGAAGAGTGTCCGCCGAGCATGGTGATATCATCTGCGTGCGGGAACTCAGTACGAATACGGTGGATCACGCGCTCGTAGATTTCGTTGATGCTGCTCCAGTCGCCGGACACTTCGGTGGTGAAGCCCATGTTGCCGGTTTTGAGGATTTGCACGCGTTCAGCCGCCACTTTGTCCGGGCCCCAATTAAGATGATTGAACCAGTTTTCAATCAGCTTGCTGTCAACACGCGTGCACTGCGGGTAGCGAGCCACGATCTCAGCAATGCCTTCGCCGGTCGCGCGCGCCATACGCGGATTCCCTTCAGCCATGAAAATCAGCACGCATTTGCCCTCCGCAAAATGGGTAAAGTGCTGAGTGCCATCTTCCGCGTCATACAGACGAGCAATCGACGGGCGATAACCCTCAACCATCACTTCGCGCAGGATCTCAAACCCGGTCTTCATCTCATCAAGAATGTAGCCGTAGAAGAGGTTGTTTTCTGGGGTGTATTTGAAGATTTTCACCGTGACTTCAGTGATGTAGCACAAAGCACCTTCGTTACCGATGATGATGTGACGAATGTCCGGCCCGGCCGCACGACGCGGTACGTTCTTGATACGAGTGACAGTGCCGTCTGGCAGCACGGCCTCCAGGCCAACCACCATATCTTCAATCGCGCCATAAAGCGTGGAGAACTGACCGATGCTGCGAGTAGCGACTAAACCGCCCATCTGTGCCAGCGGCTTTGACTGCGGCGAATGCCCGGTGGTGTAGCCTTTGGCACGCAGCGCATTTTCCAGGATCTCCAGTGGCACGCCGCACTGAGCAGTCGCCTGCATGTTCTCGATGTCGATGTCGATTATCTTGTTCATCCCGGAACCATCGAGCACCAGCGTGTCTTTGACGACGGTTTCCAGCCCACCTTCTGTGGCAGATGCCCCCGTTCTGGGAACGGCCGCAATTTGATGCTGGTTCATAAATGCCAGCACTTGCGCAACTTGCTCGGTTGAACCGAGTTTCACCACCGCCGCCGGTAGCGGTAATGTATAAACACCGTGAATGTCAGCGTACTTCCTGAAACGGTCATAGCTGTTTTTCTTCAAGACAGTTTCGTCGGTGACCACACGGGCGGGACCAACGATCTCTTTGACCTGTTCAACAATGGCTTCGCGGGATAAAGACATAACGTTTCCTTTCTGATGTAAGTGTAGAAAATTGCAGGAACCACCCATTCAACTAACAATATCAATAAGACTTTTCGCTATTAACGAACCAAATATCCGCCGTCAACGACTAATAAATGACCATTCACATAATCAGAGGCGCGACTGGAAAGAAATACCATTGCGCCCATTAAATCTTGAGTATCACCCCAGCGGTTAGCTGGAATATGATCTAACACGCGCTGGTTTGTTTCTGGATTACTGCGAGTCGCTAAAGTAATATCGGTTGCATAATAACCAGGCGCAATCCCATTGACCTGAATATTGTATTGCCCCAACTCATCGCAATAGGCTTTCGTAAAACCTGCCAATGCGTGTTTTGTCGCAGAATAAGCCGGTGACCACTGCCCACCTAAATAAGAAAATAACGAGCAGATGTTGATAATTTTCCCGTGCTTTTGCGGGATCATAATTTTTGCGGCTTCATGACTTAATTCAAAAGCGGCAGTCAGGTTGACGTCAATCATCGGATCCCAGTCGGCACGACCAAAATCCAGCACCTTGTTCAGCTTACAAATCCCGGCGTTGTTGACCAGAATGTCGACGCCGCCAAAACGTTCGCAACAAGTGGCAATGATGTCTCGCGGTGCACCTTTGGCGGTGATATCCACCTGCATGAACTCGACCTGAACGCCCTGCTGCTCAATCAGCTCGCGGGTTTCGCCGTTGTCCTTGATGAAGCTTGGGATAAACAGGTTAGCCCCTGCTTTCGCCAGCGCCATGGCAAAAGCCTGGCCCAGCCCGCTGTTGCCTCCGGTGACAATGGCGGTTTTACCTTTGAGCGAGAAGAAATCCATGGAAAATGCGTTTAAAGATTCAACAGACATAATGGGCTCCAAAATCCTTTAGGCAAAAAAAAAGAAAGGCAACTTCCCCCGGCTTGAGGGAAGTCACCTTTCTCATATTCTCTGGTAACTGGGGATATTTTTTAGCACAGGCTCACACCCGGATAATGTGATGAAACTCACAGACAACGATTTACCTTAAGCAGAAAAGAGCAATCCTCAGAAGCGTGATAATTCTCACACCTAAAAAAGCATCGCCATGTTATTTCTAGTGGCAATTACTAGAGACCAGGAGAAAAGTAATCCGCCTTCCAAAGGGTGGTTTACTTTTCTCTTTTTTTTGTCTGTCATACAGACTAAATAACGCGAGATAACGAGATGCAACATTCACCCTGGCGACGTTGGATTACTCTTGCCATTATAAGCTTTAGCGGTGGCGTCAGTTTTGATCTGGCCTATTTACGCTATATTTACCAAATCCCGATGGCAAAGTTTATGGGATTCAGCAATACCGAGATTGGGTTAATTATGAGCACATTCGGTATCACCGCTATTATTCTTTATGCGCCAAGCGGCGTTATTGCAGATAAATTCTCCCACCGTAAGATGATCACCTCCGCGATGATTATCACCGGCTTACTGGGTTTTGTGATGGCAACTTATCCGCCACTTTGGGTGATGCTAACCATTCAGGTGGCTTTTGCTATTACCACGATCCTGATGCTGTGGTCGGTCTCGATTAAAGCAGCCTCGCTGCTAGGTGATCACCGCGAGCAGGGCAAGATCATGGGCTGGATGGAAGGGTTGCGCGGGGTGGGCGTGATGTCGCTGGCGGTGTTCACCATGTGGGCGTTCTCCCGTTTTGCGCCGGAAGATCCTAACAGCCTGAAGACGGTTATTCTGATTTACAGCGTGGTCTATATTCTGCTGGGGATTCTGTGCTGGTTCTTCGTCAGCGATGGCATAAGTCAGGATGCGGTAACAGGCGCAGAGAAGAAGAAAGGCTTCCAGCTTTCAGATATCCTTTCCGTGTTACGCATCAGCACGACCTGGTACTGCAGCCTGATAATCTTTGGCGTGTACACCATCTATGCCATCCTGAGTTACTCCACCAACTATCTGACTGAAATGTACGGTATGTCGCTGGTTGCGGCGAGTTACATGGGGATTGTTATCAACAAAATTTTCCGCGCCATGTGCGGCCCCTTGGGTGGACTTATCACGACGTACAGCCGGATTAAATCGCCAACCCGGGTTATCCAAATTCTCTCTGTTATCAGCGCCCTGACGTTGGTTGCCTTGCTCATGACCAACAGCAATCCACAATCGGTTGTCATCGGCATCGGCCTGATCCTGCTGCTGGGCTTTACGTGCTATGCCTCGCGCGGGCTCTATTTTGCCTGCCCGGGTGAAGCGAAAACGCCAACCTTCATTATGGGTACCACCGTCGGGATCTGCTCCGTCATCGGCTTTCTGCCTGACGTGTTTGTCTACCCTGTGGTCGGCCACTGGCAGGATACCCTTCCGGCAGAGGAAGCTTATCGCAATATGTGGCTGATGGGCCTGAGCGCAGTCTGCATGGTGATCGTATTCACCTTCCTGCTGGCCCGAAAAATTCGCGCCACGCAGCGCACCGAAAACGAGGCGCCACTGGCTACCGAAGCGGTTAGCGAGTGACGCTGTTAATTTAAAGGAGAATGAGCATGGCTAAGAAGTACATCATTGGCATTGATGGCGGAAGTCAGAGTACCAAAGTGGTGATGTATGACCTGGAAGGCAATGTGGTGTGCGAAGGCAAAGGCTTGCTGCAGCCGATGTACACCCCGGATGCCGACACGGTTGAACATCCGGATGACGATCTCTGGAGCTCGCTCTGCTCGGCAGGCAAGGATTTGATGCGCCAGTTCACCGGCAACAAAGCAGATATCGTGGGTATTGGTCTGGGCTCGATTCGCTGCTGCCGTGCGTTGTTAAAAGCAGACGGTACGCCAGCCGCACAGTTGATCAGCTGGCAGGATTCGCGTGTGACTCGCCCTTACGAACATACAAACCCGGATGTAGCGTACGTGACATCCTTCTCGGGCTATCTGGCCCATCGGCTGACCGGCGAGCGCAAAGACAACGTTGCCAACTATTTCGGGCAATGGCCGGTGGATTACAAGACCTGGAACTGGAGCGAAGATCCGGATGTCTTCCAGAAATTTAAGATCCCGCGTGAGATGCTGTTTGATGTGCAGATGCCAGGCACAGTGCTGGGCCACATCACCGCACAGGCGTCGCAACTCACCGGTTTCCCTCAGGGCCTTCCGGTGGTTTGCAGCACCAGCGATAAAGCGGTTGAAGCGCTCGGGGCGGGCTTGCTTGATGATGACACAGCGGTCATTTCACTGGGCACCTACATTGCGCTGATGATGAACGGCAAAGCGCTGCCGAAAGATCCGCAATATTACTGGCCAATCATGTCTTCAGTACCTGAAACGCTGCTTTATGAAGGCTATGGCATTCGCAAAGGGATGTGGACTGTCAGTTGGCTGCGCGACATGCTCGGCGAATCACTCATTCAGGATGCGAAGGCGCAGGGACTTTCACCAGAAGATTTGCTGAACAAAAAGGCCGCTCTGGTGCCTCCTGGCTGTGATGGTTTGATGACCGTGCTGGACTGGCTCACCAACCCCTGGGAACCGTACAAGCGCGGGATCATGATTGGCTTTAATGCCACGATGGATTATGCGTGGATTTACCGCTCGATTCTCGAGAGCATCGCCCTGACGCTGAAGAACAATTTCGACAACATGACCGAAGAGATGCAGCACGCAGCGAAGCAAATCATCATCACCGGCGGCGGCTCTAACAGCGACCTGTTTATGCAGATTTTTGCCGATGTCTTTAACCTGCCCGCAAGACGAAATGCGATTAACGGCTGCGCCAGTCTGGGTGCGGCAATTAACACCGCGGTCGGGCTTGGTCTCTATTCTTCTTATCAGCAAGCCGTTGAGAAAATGGTCCGGGTGAAAGATGAGTTTGTCCCGGTAGCGGCACATGCGGCGCGCTATGAGGCAATGAACAAAGGGATCTTCAAAGAGCTGACGACACACACCGATCCGATCCTGAAAAAATCGTACGAAGTGTTCCATGGGGAATTGGATAACGTGGACGCGATTCAGAGTTGGTCGAACGCCTGATTGTTTGCCGGGTGGCAGAGTGCCCGGTGGCGGCTACGCCTTACCGGACCTACAAAATCATGACGTGTAGGCCGGGTAAGGCGAAGCTGCCACCGGTTTTTTTGCATCAGGCAATATTCAGATACTTATGCGTCTGCATCGACAAACGCCAGTTACGGGCGATACAAGTTTCAATGCACAGACGCGTGGCGTCTTCTTTCTGGCTGATTGGCTGAAGGGCGATAACTCGCTGTTTGTCATCGCTCAACGTCTCCAGCAATTCGTCCAGCGCTTCGATGTCACGCACACGGCCAACAGGGTGTTTGATCTCATCGGCGCGATGCAGTGCCTGAGACAACACTTCATAGCCGCCACGCATGTTCACCTTCGGCGACACGGTAACCCAGGTGCTGTGCGAACAACGGACTTCGTGCGTGCCACTGGTTTCAATCTGGCAGCTGTAACCGTTCTGCTCAAGCAGCGTGGTGAGAGGTGTTAAATCGTGGATGCACGGTTCGCCGCCGGTGATCACCACGTGGCGCGCCGTCCAGCCCTGACGGGTAATGGCAGTCAGCAAGTCTTCCGCTGTCGCGCCGCCCCATTTGTCGCTTTCTTTGGTCTTCGCCAGAATACTGAACAGAGACACTTCCCGATCCTCAAGCATATCCCAGGTGTGTTTGGTATCGCACCACGCGCACCCTACCGGGCATCCCTGCAGTCGAATAAAGATGGCAGGCACGCCAGTGAAGTAACCCTCGCCTTGCAGGGTCTGGAACATTTCGTTAATCGGGTACTGCATAGTCATCTCTGAATAGGGGATAAACGATAATTATCGCAGATCCCCGTCTAAGTATCATGCCCGATCGGTGCTTTAGCGGCTGATGGCGACAACAAACCGCGCCGTAATTTGCTGAGGACGGGTAATCGCCCCACCAACAACCACAGTATGCGCGCCTAATGCCAGGCAACGGGCCGCCAGTTCTGGCGTTTCAACATTTCCTTCTGCAATGACAGGCACTGTCACTGCGGCCAGCACCTCACGCAGGAAGCCGCAGTCATTTTCCGGTAACGCGTGGCCTGCTGTCTCTTCCGTGTAGCCATAAAGCGTGGTGCCGACGCAATCAAACCCCAGCGCTTGTGCCGTGACGGCTTCTTCAACTGTTGAGATATCCGCCATCAACAGCAATGACGGATAACGAGCTCGAATTTGCACCACTAAATCTGCCAGTGTTTGTCCGCCAGGACGTGGGCGAGCCGTGGCATCCAGCGCGATGATTTCCGGCCCGACGCTCATCAGTTCATCCACTTCTTTCATCGTAGCGGTGATGAACACTTTGCTGTCAGGATAATCGCGTTTGATGATGCCAATCACCGGCAGTGACACCTGTTGTTTGATGGCGGCGATGTCAACCACGCTGTTCGCGCGAATGGCCTCTGCCCCACCTTCTTCTGCCGCGACAGCCATCCGTGACATGATAAACGGGCTGTGCAGCGGTTCATGTTCCAGCGCCTGACAAGAAACGATCAGTTTGCCTTTGAGGGAATCCAGTACAGTTTTCATTACGATAAGATCTCTTCTACTTCGTTTTTAATGATCGTGACGTGTGGGCCATAAATGACCTGCACTCCGTTGCCGCGCAGGATAACGCCCCGTGCGCCAGTGGCTTTCAATGCTTCCTGATTGACCTTTCCGCCGTCTTTAACTGTCACTCGCAAGCGAGTCGCACAGCAGTCCACTTCTTCCAGATTGTCACGCCCGCCCAGCCCGGCAATCACTGCCGCCGCACGTTCACTCTGCGGAAGTGCGCTTTCGACAATCGTTTCTTTCTCACGGCCAGGGGTCAGAAAATCAAAGCGATTAATCAGGAAACGGAACGTGAAGTAGTACAGGAAGAACCACGGCACACCGACCAGCGGCACGTACAACCAATGGGTTTTTGCTTCGCCCTGCAGCACGCCGAAGAGGATGAAATCGATAAATCCGCCAGAGAAGGTCTGGCCGATGGTGATATGCAGAATGTGGGCAAGCATAAACGCCAGCCCATCAAAGAAGGCGTGAATGACGTACAGAACCGGCGCGACAAACAGGAAGGAGAACTCAATCGGCTCAGTGATGCCGGTCAGGAAAGAAGTTAGCGCTGCGGATAACAACAAGCCAGCCACGCGCTTTTTGTTTTCTGGCTTCGCTGTGTGATACATCGCCAGACACGCCCCAATCAGGCCAAACATCATGGTGATGAAACGCCCGGACATAAAACGAGACGTGCCGATGTAGAACTGCTGAGTATTCGGGTCAGCTAACTGAGCGAAGAAGATGCGCTGCGTCCCTTCCACCAGCTGACCGTTGACGATTTCACTTCCGCCCAGGGCGGTCGTCCAGAACGGCAGATAGAAGATGTGGTGCAGGCCGAAGGGGCCAAGCATACGCAGGATAAAACCGTACAAGAACGTGCCGAGATAGCCAGTAGCATCAACCAGCCCGCCCAGACCAAAAATCAGTTTCTGAAAATGCGGCCACACCACCGTCATGATGGCCCCGACCAGGATCGCTGCCAGCGAGCTGATAATCGGCACAAAGCGCGAGCCGCCAAAGAAGCCGAGGAACTGCGGCAGCGCAATTTTATTAAAGCGATGATGCAGCGCGCAGGTCACAAGGCCAATCACGACTCCGCCAAAAACGCCCGTTTCCAGCGTCTGAATGCCCAGTGTCATGCCCTGCCCGACAGCGCCTGGATCCTCATGCGCTAACGTACCATTGAGGATCAACAAGGCGTTGATCGTGGCGTTCATCACCAGAAATGCCAGCAGTGCCGCCAGCCCGGCAGTCCCTTTGTCGGTTTTTGCCAATCCAACCGCGACACCCACCGCAAACAGCACAGAGAGGTTGGCGAAAACAATTGAGCCTGCGCTGCTCATGATGGTGAATATCGCCTGTAACCAGCCGACATCCAGGAAGGGGTAAGCCGTTAAGGTATTCGGATTGGACAACGCGCCGCCAATCCCCAGCAACAACCCTGCCGCAGGTAATACCGCAATCGGCAGCATGAACGATTTGCCGAACCGCTGCGCTTTTTCAAACCATGCCCCTGAGGAGGCGCCACTGAAGAGTTGAGTCATTTTTTCATTCCCCTGTCATTTTGATGAAAATTTTTACCACATAAATTATGTAAAGTGAAAATTATCACCATAAATCAGGAAGCCGATCATACTTTTTTAAAATGACTGGCATCGATCCCCTGCTTTCCGCCACACTAGCCACAGAGAAACGCATTAAGGATCCTGCATGTCAGAAAATGAAAATCTGCTGTTAAGGCTGCGCCAGGGAGTGTCCGGTTACAGCCCGACTCAGCAAAAGCTGGGGGAGTTTGTGCTGGGTGATCCGGCAAAGGTGCTGTATCTGACCATCACTGAACTGGCGCGTGAAAGCGACACCAGCGAGGCCAGCGTCACCCGTCTGTGTCGCACGCTGGGCTGCAAAGGCTATAACGAATTTAAGATGGCGCTGGCGCTGGATATTCAACAGGGGCAACCTGCGCAGCAGAGCGGGGATGACATTGATAACGTGGTCAATGAATCCGTTCAGGCGTTGCAGGACACAGCAAAGTTGCTGGACAGAGCGTTACTGGAGAAAGCCGCGCAGGCTCTGCATCAAGCAGATGCGGTTCAAATCTACGGCGTTGCGGCCAGTGCCATCCTTGGCGAGTATTTGCATTACAAGCTGCTGCGGCTTGGTAAACCAGCACAGCTTTTTAGCGATATGCACCGTGCAGCGATGAATGCGACAACGCTGTCTAAGAACACCCTGGTGGTCGCGATTTCCAGTTCCGGCTCCACTCGCGACTTACTGCATGTGGTGAAACTGGCCCGTAAACGCGGCGTGCAAGTGCTGTCGTTAAGCAACACTCCACGCAGTCCATTGGCTTCACTGAGCGATATTCAACTGGTCGCCGCCAAACCCGAAGGGCCGCTGAGTGCGGGGGCTTTGAATGCCAAAGTCGGCGTGATGCTGTTGGTTGAACTGCTGACAACCTCGTTGATTAACCTTGATGAGCATTACAGTGAGGTAAACCAGCAAACGGCCAGCGCGACGTTGCCGTTGCTGCTCTGATGTTGCTCACTTTCGTGAACACTCTTGCCGGCTGGCGGCTTCGCCTTACGCCAGCCTACCGATTATCCTGTTTTGTAGGCCTGGCAAGCGTAGCGCCGCCGGGCAGTCGACAGGCATAAAAAAACCCGCCTAAGCGGGTTTGTTAGTATCTAAAGCGACAGTAATGAATTACTGACCTTTGATCTCTTTACGGCCGTTGTAAGGTGCTTTTTCGCCCAGAGCTTCTTCGATACGAATCAGCTGGTTGTATTTAGCAACACGGTCAGAACGGCTCATAGAACCAGTTTTGATCTGGCCTGCAGCGGTACCCACAGCCAGGTCGGCAATGGTCGCGTCTTCAGTTTCGCCAGAACGGTGAGAGATGACAGCGGTGTAGCCAGCGTCTTTCGCCATCTTGATTGCAGCCAGAGTTTCGGTCAGAGAACCGATCTGGTTGAATTTGATCAGGATGGAGTTAACGATGCCTTTCTCGATACCTTCTTTCAGGATCTTGGTGTTGGTTACGAACAGATCGTCACCAACCAGCTGGATTTTATCGCCCAGGACTTTAGTCTGGTAGGCGAAACCATCCCAGTCAGATTCGTCCAGACCATCTTCGATGGAAACGATCGGATACTGTTTGGTCAGATCTTCCAGGAAGTGAGTGAACTCTTCAGAGGTGAACGCTTTGTTGCCTTCGCCAGCCAGAACGTATTTACCGTCTTTGTAGAACTCAGAAGCTGCACAGTCCATCGCCAGAGTGATGTCTTTGCCCAGCTCGTAGCCTGCTGCTTTAACCGCTTCAGCGATAACAGCCAGAGCTTCTGCGTTGGAACCCAGGTTTGGCGCGTAGCCACCTTCGTCACCCACAGCGGTGTTCATACCTTTAGCTTTCAGGACTTTAGCCAGGTTGTGGAACACTTCAGAACCCATACGTACGGCTTCTTTCAGGGATTTCGCGCCAACTGGCTGAATCATGAATTCCTGAATATCAACGTTGTTGTCTGCGTGCTCACCACCGTTGATGATGTTCATCATCGGAACCGGCATGGAGTATTTGCCTGGAGTACCGTTCAGTTCAGCGATGTGTTCGAACAATGGCTGACCTTTAGAAGCTGCAGCCGCTTTGGCGTTAGCCAGAGACACAGCCAGGATAGCGTTCGCGCCGAAGTTGGATTTGTTCTCAGTACCGTCCAGATCGATCATGATCTTATCGATGCCAGCCTGGTCTTTGGCATCTTTGCCAAGGATAGCCTGAGCGATCGGGCCGTTTACTGCGCCAACGGCTTTCAGTACGCCTTTACCCATGAAACGGGATTTGTCGCCATCGCGCAGTTCCAGCGCTTCGCGGGAACCAGTAGAAGCACCTGATGGAGCAGCTGCCATACCGACGAAACCACCTTCCAGGTGTACTTCGGCTTCAACAGTCGGGTTACCACGGGAGTCGATGATTTCACGACCGATGACTTTAACGATTTTGGACATTAGGTTTTCCTCAGTACAAGTTAAACTAAAACTCCAGACAAACAACGCCCCAACCTGGGGCGCTGCCGTTCTAACTTTTTTACTTCGCCTGACCTTTCTGGTATTCGCTGGCGGCTTTTACGAAGCCTGCAAACAGCGGATGCCCATCACGCGGCGTGGAAGTAAACTCCGGATGGAACTGACAGGCAACGAACCACGGATGATTCGGCACCTCGATGATCTCGACCAACTGATCATCCCCGGAACGGCCTGCAATACGCAGACCCGCAGCTTCAATTTGTTTCAACAGCATGTTGTTGACTTCGTAGCGGTGACGGTGACGCTCGGTGATCACTTCTTCGCCGTACATCTTGCGGACCAGGCTGTCATCGCTGAGCTGGCAGGCCTGAGCCCCCAGACGCATCGTACCGCCAAGATCGCTCTTTTCAGTACGCACTTCGACATTCCCGTTCTCATCACGCCATTCGGTGATAAGGGCCACAACCGGGTACTTACAGTCTGGCACAAATTCCGTCGAGTTGGCGTTTTCCATACCGACTACGTTACGAGCGAACTCGATCAACGCAACCTGCATACCCAGGCAAATGCCTAAGTAAGGGATATTGTTTTCACGCGCAAAGCGTGCGGTGGCGATTTTGCCTTCTACACCGCGGTAGCCGAAGCCGCCCGGGATCAGAATAGCATCAAGCCCTTTCAGGATTTCGACGCCGCGAGTTTCAACATCCTGCGAATCAATCAGCTTGATGTTGACGGTCACGCGGTTTTTCAGGCCACCGTGTTTCAGCGCTTCAATCACGGACTTATAGGCATCCGGCAGTTCAATGTACTTGCCGACCATACCGATAGTCACTTCACCTGCCGGGTTAGCTTCTTCGTAGATAACCTGTTCCCATTCTGACAGATTTGCTTCCGGACAGTTCAAGCTGAATCGTTTACAAATATAATCGTCCAGACCCTGAGATTTCAACAGGCCCGGGATTTTATAAATGGAATCGACGTCTTTCAGGGAAATAACGGCCTTTTCAGGAACGTTACAGAACAATGCGATTTTAGCACGTTCGTTCGCCGGGACCGCGCGGTCAGAGCGACAAATCAGAATATCCGGCTGAATACCGATAGAGAGCAGTTCTTTGACAGAGTGCTGAGTCGGTTTGGTTTTCACTTCGCCTGCGGCTGCCATGTAAGGTACCAGCGTCAGGTGCATGAACAGGGTGTGCTCACGACCGACTTCAACCGCCATCTGGCGAATCGCTTCGAGGAACGGCAGGGATTCGATATCACCGACGGTGCCACCGATTTCGACCAGCACCACGTCGTGACCTTCGCCACCGGCGATAACGCG
This sequence comes from Scandinavium sp. NPDC088450, assembly GCF_044900545.1. Taxonomy (NCBI): domain Bacteria; kingdom Pseudomonadati; phylum Pseudomonadota; class Gammaproteobacteria; order Enterobacterales; family Enterobacteriaceae; genus Scandinavium; species Scandinavium sp. NPDC088450. The sequence continues at coordinate 81,693 of NZ_JBJDNI010000013.1, forward strand.
CTCTTTGATAGCGTTAGTGATGTGTGGAATCACCTGAATGGTGGCGCCCAGATAGTCGCCACGACGCTCTTTACGCAGAACTTCCGAGTAGATACGACCCGTAGTGAAGTTGTTGCGACGCGTCATTTTGGTACGGATAAAGCGCTCATAGTGACCCAGGTCCAGGTCGGTTTCTGCGCCGTCTTCAGTAACGAACACTTCACCGTGCTGGGTAGGGCTCATGGTACCCGGATCGACGTTGATGTACGGATCGAGTTTCATGATGGTCACATTGAGGCCACGGGCTTCAAGAATGGCTGCCAGGGAGGCTGCGGCAATGCCTTTACCCAGAGAGGATACGACCCCGCCGGTCACAAAAATATAGTTCGTTGTCATGCTGAACCTGAGAAGTTAGGGTGAAACGATGGAATAACCAGGACGGGAAAGTAGTATACCCGAACACGGCGAACGCCACAAACATTCATTCTCGCTCTCCAATCCCAGGCTCAGGCAAAGATAAGGAGTGAGAAAATAGCCCCTTTTGGGTAAATGTTTTTGACGTAAATCAAGCGCTTGTCATTTTAAAAATCACACAAATCGCGCTTGATCGCAAAAAAGCGTTAGAGATCAGTTTCCTGTCGTTTTACTTCCTGCCACACGCTTTCCATTGCTTCGAGGTCGATCCCGGTCATTTCCAGGCCTCGCTCGCTCACAATACGCTCCACTTCGCGGAAGCGGCGCTCGAACTTAAGGTTGGCTTTTTGCAGTGCGGTTTCGGCTTTCACACCCAAATGACGAGACAAATTGACAGTGGCAAACAGCAGGTCGCCCATCTCTTCCTCAAGCTTCGCTTCGTCGATGACAGCCTGTTTGGCTTCGTGCATCACTTCGTCGATTTCTTCATACACCTTGTCGAGCACCGGGCCCAAAGACGTCCAGTCAAAACCAACAGCAGAAACACGCTTCTGGATTTTATGCGAGCGCATCAGTGCAGGCAGGCTGTGCGGAATGTCATCCAGAGCGGAATGTTGTGATTTTTCAGCTCGTTCAGCACTTTTGATGGCTTCCCAACGCGCCAGCACTTCCGTGCTGTTCTCAGCGGTCGCATCACCGAAAATATGCGGGTGACGGCGTTCCAGCTTGTCGCTGATGGCCGCGCAAATATCATCGAAGTTAAAGCGCCCTTCTTCCTGCGCCATTTGCGCGTAGAAAACGACCTGGAACAGCAAATCCCCCAACTCGCCGCGCAGATCGTCGAAATCTTCGCGCGCGATAGCGTCCAGCACTTCGTATGTCTCTTCGAGGGTGTAAGGCGCGATGGTGGCAAACGTCTGCTCTTTATCCCACGGACAGCCGTTTTCCGGGTCTCGCAGGCGTTTCATAATGCCTAGCAGGCGGTCAATTTGGGTCATGGGGGATCCTTGCTAATGTTTGTGTGCCCTCTCCCTCAAGGGAGAGGGAGAAAAGAAATCCCCTCGCCCCTTTGGGGAGAGGGTTAGGGTGAGGGGAAAAAAGTTAACCGCCGTGCAAACGACGAGCGTCAATCACATCGGGCACCTGGTTCAGTTTGCCAAGTACGCGGCCCAGCACCTGCAGGTTATAGATTTCGATGGTCATGTCGATGGTAGCAAGCTGCTGTTTGGTGTCGCTGCGGCTTGCCACGCCCAGCACGTTCACTTTCTCGTTGGCGAGAATGGTGGTGATATCGCGCAGCAAGCCGCTGCGGTCATTGGCCTGAACACGTACCACCAGCGAATAGCCTGCGGAATAGCTTTCGCCCCATACCGCATCAACAATACGTTCAGGCGCATGAGATTGCAGTTCCACCAGTTGATCACAGTCCGCGCGGTGCACCGAAATGCCGCGGCCCTGAGTGATGAACCCAACAATCTCATCACCAGGAATTGGCTGGCAGCAGCGCGCGATGTGATGCATCAGATTGCCCACGCCTTCCACCACCACGCGACCGTCGTCTTTCTTACGGTTTTGCTGGGGGTTGTAGGATTTCTGCTGCAACTGTTTCAGCGCTGCGGCATCCTGCTCCGCCGCGCTCGGCTTGTTGAACTGCGCTTGCAGGAAGTTAACCATCTGGTTGAGACGGATATCGCCCCCGCCAATCGCCGCCAGCAGCTCTTCCATTTCGTTGAAGTTGTAGCGCGGCAGCAGATGCTTTTCGGCTTCCTTCAGGCTGATCCCGAGATGAGCCAACTCGTCGTCGAGGATCTGACGCCCGGCGAGAATATTTTTGTCACGATCCTGTTTACGGAACCAGGCGTGGATCTTCGAGCGTCCACGGCTGGTCGTCACGTAACCCAGGTTTGGGTTCAGCCAGTCACGGCTTGGGTTTGGCTGTTTCTGAGTGATGATTTCAATCTGATCGCCCATTTGCAGCTGGTAGGTGAACGGCACGATGCGACCGCCAATTTTCGCCCCGATGCAACGGTGCCCCACGTCACTGTGGATGTGATAGGCAAAGTCGAGCGGCGTGGATCCCGCGGGTAAATCCACCACATCGCCTTTTGGCGTAAACACGTAGACGCGATCGTCAAACACCTGGCTGCGAACTTCGTCGAGCATTTCGCCCGAATCCGCCATCTCTTCCTGCCAGGCAATCAGCTTACGCAGCCACGCAATGCGGTCTTCATGGCCACGGCTGCCGCCGGATGCAGAACCTTCTTTGTATTTCCAGTGAGCAGCGACGCCCAGTTCAGACTCTTCGTGCATCTGGCGCGTACGAATCTGGATCTCAACCGTTTTGCCGCCCGGGCCTAACACCACGGTGTGAATCGACTGATAGCCGTTCGGTTTCGGGTTAGCGACGTAATCGTCAAATTCGTCCGGCAGATGGCGGAAATGGGTGTGAACGATACCGAGCGCGGCGTAGCAGTCCTGCAAGCGCTCTGCAACAATACGCACGGCGCGCACGTCGAACAGCTCATCAAACGCCAGATGCTTTTTCTGCATTTTGCGCCAGATGCTGTAGATGTGCTTCGGACGTCCGTAAACCTCGGCTTTAACGCCCTCTTCTTTGATCGAGGCACGCAGCGTACCGACGAATTCGTCGATGTAGTGTTCACGGTCGATGCGGCGCTCGTGAAGCAATTTAGCGATGCGCTTGTATTCCGCCGGGTGGAGATAGCGGAAGCAGTAATCTTCCAGCTCCCATTTGAGCTGGCCGATGCCCAGACGGTTCGCCAGCGGCGCGTAGATATTGGTACATTCTTTCGCCGCCAGGACGCGTTCATCCTCTGGCGCGTCCTTCACTTCGCGCAGATGGGCGATGCGTTCAGCGAGCTTGATAACCACGCAGCGGAAATCATCGACCATCGCCAGCAGCATCCGGCGAACGTTATCCACCTGCTCTGATGACACCGAATCCGTGTGGGTCGCTTTCAGCTGGCGGATCGCCGCCATATCCCGTACGCCGTGGATCAGCGTCACTACCGATTTACCAAAGGTCTCTTCCAGCTTTTCTTCGGTCACCACTTCGCTGACCACCAGCGGGTACAGCAGCGCGGCACGGAGTGAATCAATATCCATATTCAGCATGGAGAGAATTTCAACCATCTCGACACCGCGCCACAGCACGATATCCGCCTCAGGATGGTTGAGAGTTTGTTCGCGACAATATGTCCATGTCTCGGTTAAGCGCTCACACGACGGCTGGCTGGAAATGCCCAGGCTTGCTATCCATTTGACCGGATCAAACTCTCCAGCTTTATTAAGATGTGCACTGCGTACCGCAACCATTGTCCTCTCCTTTAGGGACCGGGCCTGTCGAAGTCGACAAGCCTTGATTCATTATTTGTGCTCAAACAGCACCATCGACTCCAGGTGCCCAGTGTGCGGGAACATGTCCAGCATTGCCAGACGCTGAATTTGATAGCCTGCGGCCAACAACACCTCGCTGTCGCGCGCTAACGTTGCCGGGTTACAGGATACATACACCACCCGCTGCGGGGCCAATTTTACGACATGTTGCATCACACCCGGTGCGCCCGCTCTGGCAGGATCGAGTAAAATTTTGTCAAACCCGTTTTTTGCCCAGGCCTGCAACGTGACATCTTCTTCCAGATTTTCATGAAAGAATGTCACATTGGGTAAATCATTAAGTGCCGCATTCTGTTGGCCCTTCTCGACCAGCGCTGGCACGCCTTCCACGCCAATTACGCTTGCCGCCCGCTTTGCCAGTGGCAGCGTGAAATTGCCCATGCCGCAAAACAAATCCAACACGCGATCGCCTGGCTGCACGTCAAGCCACGCCAGCGCGGTGTCGACCATCAGCTGATTCACGCCATCATTGACCTGAATAAAATCTCGCGGACTGAATGTTAAGCGTAGCCCGTCTGAGTGATAGCAGGGCGCTTCGCCGCTAACCTGTTCAATCGTTTCACTTTGCGGTGCCAGCCACAGCGCAAGCTGGTGAGTATGCGAAAACTGTTCCAGTTTTTCTCTGTCGGCGGCAGAAAGCGGCGCGGTGTGGCGCAATACCATCAACGGGCCATTATCCGCTTGCACCAGTTCTACATGCCCTAAATGGCGAGCCCCCTTCAGCGAAGCCAGGCAATCGCGCACGGCCGGAAGGAATGCCTCAAGAGTGGGCACCAAAACGGGGCATTGCGTGACCTCAACGATGTCGTTGGAGCCAGCCTTACGAAAACCCATCTGCAAGTGTTGGGTCTTTGGCTGATAATTCAAGCTAAGGCGAGCGCGACGACGGTAGCCCCACGGCGATGCCGAGAGCACGTCATCCACATCGTGTTTCATCAAACGGGCCAGTGCCGCCTGCTTGCTGTGCTGCTGAAGGGCAACGCTCGCATGCTGCTGCTGGCAGCCTCCACACACACCAAAATGAGGGCAACGCGGCGTTTCACGTTCAGAACTGTCGTTCAGACGCCGTTTTACCTGCCCGCGAGCATACTGTTTTTTATCTTCAGTAATCTTAATTTCAGCGCGCTCATCCGGCAGCAAGCCGTTGATAAAAAGCGTTTTACCGTTATGACGAGCCACGCCCTGACCAAAAGGGTCAAGGTCGCTTACCGTCACGGTTATGATCTCGCGCGTCGTCACGCGGCGTTTTGCAGAGTAGAATTGCGCCATTGTAGAGAGTTTTCTCAAACGTAGAGTGTTAACCCTGATTCTCCCATAACGGACCTCCATGACCAACTACAGCCTGCGTGCGCGCATGATGATCCTGATCCTGGCCCCAACCGTCCTCATCGGTTTGCTGCTCAGCATCTTCTTTGTCGTTCACCGCTATCACGACCTGCAGCGCCAACTGGAAGACGCCGGTGCCAGCATCATTGAGCCGCTTGCGGTCTCCAGTGAATATGGCATGAACTTACAAAACCGTGAGTCAATAGGTCAGCTAATAAGCGTCCTTCACCGCCGCCATTCTGACATCGTGCGGGCCATTTCGGTGTATGACGAGCATAACCGGCTGTTCGTGACGTCCAACTATCATCTCGACCCGAGCGAGCTCCAGCTGCCGAAGGGCGCTCCGCTGCCACGGCGATTGAGCGTCATTCGCAGCGGTGATCTGATGATCCTGCGCACGCCCATTATCTCTGAAAGCTATTCGCCGGATGAATCACCCACGTCGGAAGCCAAAACGCCGGTCAATATGTTGGGCTACGTGGCGCTGGAGCTGGATCTCAAATCCGTTCGGCTGCAGCAATACAAAGAGATTTTTATCTCCAGCGTGATGATGCTGTTCTGCATCGGCATCGCACTCATCTTCGGCTGGCGCCTGATGCGGGATGTCACCGGCCCGATTCGCAACATGGTGAATACGGTCGACAGAATTCGGCGCGGGCAGCTTGATAGCCGCGTGGAAGGCTTCATGCTGGGCGAACTCGATATGCTTAAAAACGGCATTAACTCGATGGCGATGTCGCTCGCGGCCTATCACGAAGAGATGCAGCACAACGTCGATCAGGCCACGTCTGATCTGCGTGAAACGCTTGAACAGATGGAAATCCAGAACGTCGAGTTGGATCTCGCCAAGAAACGCGCGCAGGAAGCCGCACGTATTAAGTCAGAGTTCCTTGCCAATATGTCACACGAGCTGCGCACGCCGCTCAATGGCGTGATTGGCTTTACGCGGCTGACGCTGAAAACCGACCTCAATTCCACCCAACGCGATCACCTCAACACCATCGAGCGTTCAGCAAATAACCTGCTGACCATCATTAACGACGTGCTGGACTTCTCGAAACTGGAAGCGGGCAAGTTGATTCTGGAAAGTATTCCTTTCCCACTGCGCAATTCGCTCGATGAAGTCGTCACGCTGCTGGCGCATTCTGCCCACGACAAAGGGCTTGAGCTGACGCTGAACATAAAAAATGATGTGCCGGACAATGTGATTGGCGATCCTCTGCGTCTGCAACAAGTGATCACCAACCTGGTCGGCAATGCCATCAAGTTTACCGAGCACGGCAACATTGACGTGCTGGTCGAAAAACGCTCTTTGAGCAACAACAAAGTGCAGATTGAAGTGCAAATCCGCGATACCGGAATTGGCATTCCGGAACAGGATCAGTCGCGACTGTTCCAGGCTTTCCGTCAGGCGGATGCCAGCATTTCACGCCGTCATGGCGGCACCGGGTTGGGGCTCGTCATCACCCAGAAGCTGGTCAAAGAGATGGGCGGGGATATCTCCTTCCACAGCCAGCCCAATCGCGGCTCGACCTTCTGGTTCTACATCAATCTGGATTTGAATCCGAATGTGGTCTCTGAAGGCCCAATGACGGCGTGTCTGGCCGGTAAGCGCCTTGCCTATGTGGAGGCCAACTCCACGGCTGCGCAATGCACCATGGATTTACTGGCAACCACACCGCTGGAAGTGGTCTACAGCCCGACGTTTTCGGCCTTACCCGACGATCACTATGACATTCTGTTAATCGCCGTTCCTGTCTCAATGCGCGATTTGAACATGCATTCAGACAAACTGGTACGTGCCCACACGATGACAGATTTCCTGCTGCTGGCGCTGCCTTGCCACGCGCAGGTGAATGCTGAAGAACTGAAGCAAAACGGCGCTGCTGGCTGCTTGCTCAAGCCGCTGACGTCTACGCGTCTGCTCCCGGCGTTAACCGAATATTGCCGCAGCAACCACCTGCCGGTCTCTCGGGAAAGCAGCGATCGTCGTCTGGGCATGACGGTCATGGCCGTTGATGACAATCCTGCCAACCTGAAACTGATCGGCGCTTTGCTGGAAGATCAGGTGCAAAACGTTGAACTGTGTGACAGCGGCCAGGCCGCCATCGAACAGGCTAAACAGCAACAGTTCGATCTGATCCTGATGGATATTCAGATGCCGGACATGGACGGTATTCGCGCCTGCGAGCTGATTCGTCAATTACCTCACCAGCAGCAGACGCCAGTGATTGCCGTGACAGCCCACGCCATGGCAGGGCAAAAAGAGAAATTGCTGAGCGCCGGGATGAATGACTATCTGGCGAAACCGATTGAAGAGAGCAAGCTGCGCAATCTGTTGCATCGCTATCAACCCGGTATGACCGTCCCGCTGATTGACACTTCAGAGCCGCAACCGCCGGTCAATATCAATACCACACTGGATTGGTCACTGGCGTTACGTCAGGCCGCCAATAAGCCGGACCTTGCCCGCGATATGTTGCAGATGCTGATTGCCTTCCTGCCGGAAGTGCGTAACAAAGTGGAAGAGCAACTTGTCGGCGAGCACCCTGAAAAACTGGTCGATGCCATTCATAAGCTTCACGGGAGTTGCGGTTACAGCGGGGTGCCAAGGCTGAAAAATCTGTGTCATTTGATCGAAGGACAACTGCGGGACGGCATTTCTCCGGAGGAGATGGAACCGGAATTTCTGGAATTGCTGGATGAGATGGACAATGTGACCCGCGAAGCGCGGAAGATGCTGGGATAAACAGAGTTGCCCTCTTGCAAGGGCAACATTTTTTAGCTGAGCAGCGTCGCCCAGTGTTCAACCCAAGGGTTGGAAACCGTTTCGGGTTCAGGATCTTCGCTGGCATCAATCATCAGCATTTCGCCAATGCGCTGCGCGCCTTGTTCCTGCAGCAGCGCGTCAAAACGTTTACCGCCGCCGCAAAAATGGGAATAGGTACTGTCGCCAAGCGCGATAATCCCGTAGCGCAGATGTGGCTGGTACATATCCTGAATGCCCTGATACAGCGGCACAATGCTGTCCGGCAAATCGCCCTGGCCCGTGGTTGACGTGACAACCAGCGCATAGCTGCCCTGATATTTTTCCCAGTCGCCCACTTCGGGATCTTCAAACACCTGCGCCTTGTGACCGTGAGCGCTAAGAATGGTTTGCGCCTCTTCCGCCACCAGCAGTGCGTTTCCGTACATGGTGCCGACAAAAATGCCTACGTCTGCCATTACTTTTCTCCCTGAATCATTCGGTTATGATCTCATCCTGACGGTTGTCAGAAGGAAACTCAACCCTTTCAACGGCAGGGAGAAGCCCACGCCAGCCGAAATGTGACAATGCCTGCATCCAGACGTCATCCAGCCCGGCGCGGATAACCAGCGGCTCGCCCGTGAACGGGTGCGTAAGGTGCAGTTCGCTTGCATGCAGCATTAAACGATCGCAGCCAAAATGCTCTGCCGCACTTCGGTTCTGACGCAGATCGCCATGCTTACTGTCGCCAATGATCGGATGACGAAGATGGCTAAGATGGCGGCGTAGCTGGTGCTTGCGGCCGGTTTTCGGCTCCAGTTCGACCAGGCCATAGCGCGTTGTAGGATAACGCCCGGTTGCCACCGGCATTTCAACCGTGGCAAGCCCGCGATAATGCGTCACCGCTGGCTGCGGATCTTTATCCTCACGGGCAAATTTATCGGCGATCTTGTCGAGCTCTTCCACCAGCGGGTAATCAAGCACGGCTTCTTCCATCAGCCAGCCACGCACAATAGCGTGATAACGCTTCTGGATCTGGTGCTGTTCAAACTGCTGCGACAGTAAACGGCCTGCTTCGCTGGAAAGCCCCATCAGTAATACGCCGGACGTCGGGCGATCAAGGCGATGAACAGTAAAAACATGCTGACCAATCTGGTCGCGCACGGTCTGCATCACCACGACTTTCTCATCGCGATCCAGCCAACTACGATGAACGAGCCAGCCAGAAGGTTTGTTAACGGCGACCAACCATTGATCCTGATAGAGGATTTCAAGCATCAGTCGTCAACGCCTGCAAACAGCGCATCCAGTTGTTCAAGCTCCGGCAGAATGATCGCGCGAAACGGATGGCTGGCCTCAAGGGCAATCTCGTAATACGGCATCACGGCGAAGCTTTGCGGAAGCGGCTGTCCACTGTCGAGAAGCTGGTGCATGCGAGGGACTAACACCCATTGCAGCCACTCCAGCGGTTCCAGAGTATCCATACAAAAAGGTTGCGTGCTTTCAAATACGCTGGCGTCGGGCGGAAGATCCTGCCAGTGCTGATGCTCGCGTAATTGCGCTTCAATGGCCTGCAAACGCTGGCGGACACTGTCGTGATGAGTCATGGAAACCTCGAAAGAAACATCGAATGAAAATCTGCGGCGGAGAATACCACCAGTGCGGCGAGAAATAAAAAAAGGGAGCACTGTTTTCACAGTGCTCCCGGTTCGTTTCGCAGCAATCCAGCTACTTTTAGTGCTCCCTGCTCATCCGTGACAACTTTTCCTGTGGTCTCCTGACCTGTTCATCCGTAAACCGTTGCATCCTGCTCGCACCACCCCGATGCGATTAGACTTATCCGTAAGTGTGTCCTGATCTTCCTGATCCACCGGGCATCCTGACCGGCTCTCGTTCTCCATCCTGGAGGTGTCCTTTGCGCGTCCTACGCTATCCTTTTGCTTTCATCCTGAAAGCCTTCCTTGTAGCACCATCCTGGTGTATCCGCCTGAAACGTCATCATCCTGATGTTCGTTTCGTTGTCGCGTTCCCTGTCGACGTGTATAGAATCCTCTATTCCGCCTCGTCTTACAAGACTCTTACAGCGAACACGTTAAGATAATCTTCATACGAAACTTTCGAATTTTCGAGATAACTCGTTGATTTATCATGATTGATGCACAAGCGCAGCGGCAATATCAGTCTTACATGGGGGCGATCTCTCACAGTGCGTGTGAGAGATCTCTCACAAGAACCCCAGGCATATGGATTACAGCACAGGCTCGAGATGAGAAAGGAAACTCGCAATGGAGGCAGAAAGTACGGTGCGATTACGGGTGCCGAGTGTTTCAAGCACCACTTCGCCCGTCAGGTTGCACACGGAGATAACGTCCAGATCGCTGTCCAATGTAGCGATGAACAACGTTGGCGATAATTTAAGGCGTTTCTGTGTGACCAAATGACCAATCAGATTTTCCTGCACACGCTGGAAATCTTCCGGGCTCCAGACTTGCAGTAACGTCAACTGACGCTCACCAAACCTGGCTGGCATATCACCCGCAAACTGGGTGGTATAATAAGTTTGAAGCGGGGGTTGTACCACAATGTCCAACGCCCTTTCAACCGCTTCAAGCGTTGACGCTGGGCTGAACGGCTGCGGTTGCCAAAAAACAGCCTCCTGACTGGTCGACACCACACAAGGTGATGGCACGCCGTAAAGGTCTTCACTGCGAGCGGGGGTTCCATCACGCTGCTGCCATGCCGCGCAAAAACGTTGGGTAAAAGCTGCTAAGGCTTCTGCGGTTTGTGGTTCCACTGCTTTCTCTCTCCAGGTCAGCCAGGATAAACTCATCCTGATAGTCTACCTGCTTTATGACGGTGAAACATGTCCTCTTATGAAAATCACCAGGCGCTTTCCGGCCTGACGCTCGGTAAATCAACGGATTACCGTGATGTGTACGATGCAACGCTGCTACAAGCTGTTCCACGTAGCCTGAATCGCGATCCGCTGGGTCTGCGTGCTGATGCCCTGCCGTTTCACGGCGGCGATATCTGGACGCTGTACGAACTTTCCTGGCTCAACGCCAAAGGCTTGCCACAAGTGGCCGTCGGCCATGTGGAACTGAGCGATACCAGCGTGAATCTGGTGGAGTCGAAAAGTTTTAAGCTCTATCTCAACAGTTTCAATCAGACGCGCTTTGCCGATTGGGAAGCCGTCCGCTCCACGCTGGAACGCGATCTCAGCGCCTGCGCGCAAGGTAAAGTGACCGTTGCCTTATATCGGTTAGATGAAATTGAAGGTCAGCCAATTGCGCACTTCCATGGCACCTGCATCGACGAGCAGGATATCGAAATTGAAAGCTATGAATTTAGCGCCGATTATTTGCAGGATGCGGCCAGTGGCAAGGTTGTAGAAGAAACGCTGGTTAGCCATCTGCTGAAATCAAACTGCCTGATAACCCATCAGCCGGATTGGGGCTCTGTGCAGATCCAGTATCGCGGGCCGAAAATCGACAGAGAAAAACTGTTGCGCTATCTGGTCTCGTTCCGTCACCACAACGAGTTCCATGAGCAGTGCGTGGAGCGCATTTTCAGCGACCTCCAGCGCTTCTGCCAGCCGGAAAGCCTGAGCGTTTACGCACGCTACACCCGCCGTGGTGGGCTGGATATCAACCCCTGGCGTAGTAATGCTGATTTCGTTCCCGCCATCGGGCGACTGGTTCGCCAGTAACATAAATCATTGCAAAATAAAGCACGGTTTCGACCGTGCTTTTTCTTGTGGAAATGAAGGATGCAAGGCTATTGTAATCAATAGGGAAGACGATACTCGTCCCGTAAGGAGTTCACTTGATTACACATATTAGCCCACTTGGCTCAATGGATATGTTGTCGCAGTTGGAAGTTGATATGCTGAAAAGCAATGCCAGCAGCGACCTTTATCAGTTGTTCCGCAACTGTTCACTGGCAGTGCTTAACTCAGGGAGTCTCACCGACAACAGTAAAGAGCTGCTTTCCCGTTTTGAGAATTTTGAGATTAACGTGCTGCGTCGCGAGCGCGGCGTAAAGCTGGAACTGATCAACCCGCCGGAAGACGCCTTTGTTGATGGGCGTATTATTCGCTCTCTGCAGGCCAACCTGTTTGCCGTCCTGCGCGATATTCTGTTCGTTTACGGGCAAATCCATAACACCGTCCGTTTCCCTAATCTCGACCTTGAGAGTTCAACCCACATCACCAACCTGGTGTTTTCCATCCTGCGTAACGCCCGAGCGTTACACGTTGGGGAAGCGCCGAGCATGGTTGTCTGCTGGGGCGGTCACTCAATCAATGAAAATGAATATCTGTATGCTCGTCGCGTGGGTACTCAGCTTGGCCTGCGTGAACTGAACATCTGCACCGGCTGTGGCCCGGGCGCGATGGAAGCCCCAATGAAAGGTGCGGCGGTGGGTCACGCTCAGCAGCGTTATAAAGAAGGGCGTTTTATCGGCATGACTGAACCGTCAATCATTGCCGCTGAGCCGCCGAACCCGCTGGTGAACGAACTGATCATCATGCCAGATATCGAAAAGCGTCTGGAAGCTTTCGTCCGTATCGCCCACGGGATAATCATCTTCCCGGGCGGCGTCGGTACCGCTGAAGAACTGCTTTATCTGCTGGGCATTCTGATGAACCCGGCAAATAAAAATCAGGTACTGCCGCTTATTCTCACCGGCCCGAAAGAGAGCGCCGATTACTTCCGCGTGCTGGATGATTTTATCGTCCATACGTTGGGTGAAGCCGCTCGCCGTCACTATCGCATTATTGTTGATGACCCGGCAGAAGTGGCGCGTCAGATGAAGAAAGCGATGCCGCTGGTGAAAGAGAATCGCCGTGATACCGGTGATGCGTATAGCTTCAACTGGTCGATGCGTATCGCACCGGATCTGCAACAGCCGTTTGAACCGACGCACGAAAACATGGCGAACCTGAAGCTGTATCCGGATCAGCCAGTGGAAGTGTTAGCCGCCGACCTGCGCCGTGCGTTTTCAGGCATCGTGGCCGGTAACGTCAAAGAAGTGGGTATTCGCGCTATCGAAGAGCATGGACCGTATAAAATCCACGGTGACAGCGACATGATGCGCAGAATGGACAACCTGCTGCAAAGCTTCGTGGCACAGCACCGTATGAAGCTGCCTGGCTCGGCCTACATCCCTTGCTACGAAATTTGTTCCTGATTGGTAAGCAGTTATCTGCGTAACACCCAGGGCGGCCTATAAGCCGCCCTTATCTTTTGTCTCTCAAACCTCGATTTATCGCTTAATAAAGACGATAAATATTCACGAAAATTATGTTACGTCGCACAAAACCGCTATTTCCGTCACTTTCCCCCGAATGATATCGGCTTTAGCCGCCACCAACTTCCTCTTCCTGCACTGATAATGGTAGCCTTCGCGACCTTAAATTCCCGTTTAGTACAAAAAACCAGCCTGATGGTCTGGAAAGTCACGCTATGAAAGTGTTTTATCGCATTTGCGATCATGATCACTGATACATTGATGAGTTAAATGTATCTTTCCGGCCCCATAGAGATACGGGTAAAAATCATAAGAAACGCCCGTTTTACACGAATTTATTTTACCGTCAGCCATTTATTCATTGGTTTTGACTAAAAAACTGACAAATTGCTTCCTCCAGGAGATACAGATGGAAACCACTCAAACCAGCACCCTCGTTTCGGCAGAAAGCCGTAGCGGATGGCGTAAGACGGATACTATGTGGATGCTGGGCCTTTATGGCACCGCGATTGGCGCAGGCGTGCTGTTCCTGCCAATCAACGCCGGGGTTGGCGGAATGATCCCGCTTATCATCATGGCAATCCTTGCTTTCCCAATGACCTATTTTGCTCACCGCGGCCTGACTCGCTTTGTGCTGTCCGGTAAAAATCCAGGTGAAGACATCACTGAAGTGGTGGAAGAGCACTTCGGTATTGGCGCAGGCAAACTGATTACCCTGCTCTACTTCTTCGCGATTTACCCGATTCTGTTGGTTTACAGCGTGGCAATCACCAACACCGTTGAGAGCTTTATGACTCACCAGTTGGCGATGACCCCTCCACCGCGCGCGATTCTGTCGCTGATCCTGATTGTCGGCATGATGACTATCGTGCGTTTTGGCGAGCAGATGATTGTTAAAGCGATGAGCATCCTGGTGTTCCCGTTTGTGGTTGCTCTGATGTTGCTGGCCTGCTATCTGATCCCACAGTGGAACGGTGCGGTGCTGGAAACCCTGTCTCTGAACAGCGCTAATGCAACCGGCAACGGTCTGTGGATGACCCTGTGGCTGGCGATTCCGGTCATGGTCTTCTCCTTCAACCATTCCCCGATCATCTCCTCTTTCGCCGTGGCGAAACGTGAAGAGTACGGTCAGGATGCCGAGAAGAAATGCTCCAAAATTCTGGCCTTCGCTCACATCATGATGGTGCTGACCGTGATGTTCTTCGTGTTCAGTTGCGTGCTGAGCCTCTCTCCGGCAGACCTGGCGTCCGCTAAAGAGCAGAACATCTCTATTCTGTCTTACCTGGCGAACCACTTTAACGCCCCGCTGATTGCGTGGATGGCCCCAATCATCGCGATTATTGCTATCACCAAATCTTTCCTCGGCCACTACCTGGGCGCGCGTGAAGGCTTCAACGGGATGGTGATTAAATCTCTGCGTAGCCGCGGTAAAACCATTGAAGTTAACCGTCTGAACAAGATGACGGCTGTGTTCATGCTGGTGACCACCTGGATTGTGGCCACCCTGAACCCAAGCATCCTCGGCATGATTGAAACGCTCGGCGGCCCAATCATCGCGATGATCCTGTTCCTGATGCCGATGTATGCGATTCAGAAAGTCCCTGCGATGCGCAAATACAGCGGCCACATCAGCAACGTGTTTGTGGTCATCATGGGCCTCATCGCCATCTCCGCGATTTTCTACTCCCTGTTCGGTTAATTCCCCTGGCCGCCTCCGGGCGGCCCTTTTCTTTATAGCAATGGACGCATCATGATCAGCGTATTCGATATTTTCAAAATCGGCATTGGTCCTTCCAGCTCACACACTGTGGGGCCAATGAAAGCGGGAAAACAATTCACGGACGACCTGATTGCACGCGGGATCTTAAACGACATCACCCGCGTGGTTGTCGATGTCTACGGCTCACTTTCTCTGACCGGGAAAGGCCACCACACCGACATCGCCATTATCATGGGTCTGGCGGGTAATCTGCCGGATACCGTCGATATCGATGCTATCCCCGCTTTTATCCAGGACGTGAACACTCACGGCCGCCTGCTGTTAGCGAACGGTCAGCACGAAGTCGAGTTTCCTGTCGATCGGTGCATGAATTTCCATGCCGACAATCTTTCCCTGCATGAAAACGGCATGCGCATTACTGCACTGAGCGGTGAGAAAGCGGTCTACAGCCAGACGTACTACTCCATCGGCGGGGGCTTTATCGTCGATGAAGATCATTTTGCGCAGAGTAACGATGCACCGGTCGCCGTTCCGTATCCGTACAAAACCGCAGCCGATTTACAGCGTCACTGCCAGGAATCAGGGCTTTCCCTTTCCGGCCTGATGATGCAGAACGAACTGGCACTGCACAGCAAAGAAGAGCTGGAACAGCACTTCGCCGCAGTCTGGGAAGTGATGAAGTCGGGCATTGAGCGCGGGATCACCACGGAAGGCGTGCTGCCGGGTAAACTTCGTGTTCCTCGCCGTGCAGCAGCGCTGCGTCGCATGCTGGTCAGCCAGGACAAAACCACCAGTGATCCGATGGCTGTTGTCGACTGGATTAACATGTTCGCGCTGGCGGTAAATGAAGAGAATGCGGCGGGTGGTCGCGTAGTGACTGCGCCAACCAACGGCGCCTGTGGCATTGTTCCGGCTGTGCTGGCCTACTACGACAAGTTCATTCGTGAAGTGAACGCCAACTCACTGGCTCGCTACATGCTGGTCGCCAGTGCGATTGGCTCACTGTACAAAATGAACGCCTCCATTTCCGGCGCGGAAGTGGGCTGTCAGGGTGAAGTCGGCGTTGCTTGCTCGATGGCAGCAGCAGGTCTGGCGGAGCTGCTGGGTGGAAGCCCAGTGCAGGTTTGTATTGCCGCCGAAATCGGCATGGAGCACAACCTTGGGCTGACTTGCGATCCAGTGGCGGGCCAGGTTCAGGTGCCTTGTATCGAACGTAACGCGATTGCTTCGGTGAAAGCAGTGAACGCCGCACGGATGGCTATTCGCCGCACCAGCGAGCCTCGCGTGTGCCTCGATAAGGTTATCGAAACCATGTACGAAACCGGCAAGGACATGAACGCCAAGTACCGCGAAACCTCTCGCGGCGGCCTGGCAATGAAGATTGTCACCTGCGATTAAGCCCCTTGAGATGCCTCGTTCTGCGAGGCATCTTCCCGTTTTTGCGGCTCACATAGCCTCATCTTTCCCCGGATGTTACCCTAAGCGCCTTGCTATCAAGGAGGGTACTCATGGCCGTACATCTGCTTATCGTCGATGCACTCAATCTGATTCGCCGTATTCACGCGGTTCAGGGTTCCCCCTGCGCTGACACCTGTCTGCACGCGCTCGAACAGCTCATCGTGCACAGCCAACCGACGCACGCTGTAGCGGTATTTGATGATGAAGCCCGCAACCAGGGCTGGCGGCATCAGCGCCTGCCGGATTACAAAGCTGGACGTTCCCCGATGCCCGACGATCTGCACGCTGAGATGGATGCCATCCGTAACGTCTTCGAAAAGCGCGGAGTGCCTTGCTGGGGCTCAGCAGGCAGTGAAGCAGACGATCTCGCTGCCACCCTCGCGGTGAAAGTCGCCAGCGCAGGCCATCAGGCCACCATCGTTTCCACCGACAAAGGCTACTGCCAGCTACTCTCGCCAACCATTCGCATCCGTGACTACTTCCAGAAGCGCTGGCTGGACGCGCCGTTTATCGCCCAGGAGTTTGGCGTAAAACCCGAACAGCTGCCGGATTACTGGGGGCTGGCGGGGATCAGCAGCTCGAAAGTGCCCGGCGTAGCAGGCATTGGGCCGAAAAGTGCCACGGAGCTGTTATCACAGTTCGCAACGCTCGAAGCGCTGTACGAGCATCTGGATGACGTGCCGGAAAAGTGGCGCAAAAAGCTGGTTGAGCATCAAGAGATGGCATTCATCTGCCGGGAAGTGGCGAGATTGCAGACGGATTTACAGCTGGACGGGAATTTGCAGCAGCTTCGACTACAGAGATAACCCCTCTCCCCTGCCCTCTCCCAAAGGGAGAGGGAGAAGTACAGCGTGCACTGCTCGAGTCCCCTCTCCCCGGACCGTACACACCCCAAACGGAGAGGGAGAAGAACAAACTGCACGGTCAGTCCCCTCTCCCCGGACCGTACACACCCCAAACGGAGAGGGAGAAGAACAAACTGCACGGTCAGTCCCCTCTCCCCGCGGGAGAGGGTTAGGGAGAGGGGCAATCACCACTCTGACTAATAAAATCAGCGCTCGTCGCGACGACCACCCACAGCGGCCCACAGACGGCGGACGTGTACGGTCACTTCTTCGCGATCGTGGTACAACTGACGCGCCTGGATATGCGCGTTAATCCCGTGCTCATCCAGCTGTGCCTGAATATACGCCAGGTTCTGCGACACCTCTTCGTAGCGCTTTTTCATCGGCAGCTTGAGGTTAAAGATGGTCTCTCGACACCAGCCATTCACCAGCCACTGCGCCATCAGCGCGGCAACTTTTGCAGGCTTCTCCACCATGTCGCACACCATCCAGGAGATATTGTTGCGGGTTGGACGATAGCGGAAACCATCCTCACGCAGCCAGGTCACCTGCCCGGTATCCATCAGGCTTTGCGCCATTGGGCCGTTATCGACGGATGAAACCCACATGTTGCGTTTCACCAGCTGATAGGTCCAGCCGCCCGGACACGCGCCCAAATCGACCGCATACATGCCGTTTGCCAGACGCTCATCCCACTCATCGGCCGGAATAAAGACGTGGAACGCCTCTTCCAGTTTCAGGGTCGAGCGGCTTGGCGCATCAGACGGGAACTTCAGGCGTGGAATGCCCATATAGAACGGAGAGTTGTTGGTGGTCAGTGAATAACCCACGTAGCAACAGCCCGGCGCAATAAAGAACACGTGCACCACAGGACGTTTTGGCGTTTCGTAGCCTGCCAGCACATTCGCTTCACGAAGCGCAGCACGCAGCGGCACGGTGAATTTGCGGCAGAACTTCATCAGTTCTTTGCTTTCGTTGGTGTCAGCGACTTCGACACGCAGATCGCCGCCCTTCTCCACCACACCAGTTAACATTCCCACCACTGGCGTAATGCGGTCTTCCGGTGGCAAGTCTGTCAGCAACTCGCAGGCCACAAACATCTGACGGGCGAAAATCAGTGAGGCAAACGGCAGCTCTTTGATGAGCTTCTCTGCTTCGCCTTCCTGATAACACTCAAAAATCACATACCCCGAGTTATCTTTTACCCGGGCAAAACCATAGACGCCAAGGCGCGAGGCCTTGTCAGAAATCTCTGCTGCGCACTCTTTCTCGAAACCCTGACGGCTGTAGAGGACAACCTTATTCATGCGCGATACCTTTACGCTTTAAACGAATAGCGCCAATCAGCATCAGCACCCAACCGGCGAGGAAGCTAACGCCGCCGACCGGAGTGACAAATGCCCACAGGCGTAAATGCGACAGCGCCAGACAATAAAGGCTGCCGCTGAATAATACGGTTCCCAGAGCCATAAACACGCTGCTCCAGTAGAACCAGATGCTGATACGGCGCTGCATCGCAACCGCCAGCCCAAAAATTGCCAGCGTATGAAACGCCTGGTACTCAAGACCGGTCTGGATCCAGCCCATCTCGACGACGCCGAGGGTCTTACTCAACACATGTGCCCCGAAGGCGCCCAGAGCAACAAAAACAAAGCCACTGATGGCCGCAAAAATCAGCATGAAGCGACTGGTCATGTCAGTATCCTGAAGTCATTTATTGTTCGTAACGGAAGCGAAATTTCTCTTGCTCGCTTGCCGCTTTCGCCAGTATCCACTGCCGGAAGGCGGCTATTTTACCCAGTTCTGCCTGGCTGTCATGGCAAACGAGGTAAAACGCATTTTTGCTGACCAGAACATCATTAAACGGGCAAACCAAACGGCCTGCCTCAATTTCGGACTGCGCCATCACGTTGTTGGCCAGTGCGATCCCTTGTCCGTGGATTGCCGCCTGCAGCACCATAGCGCTGTGGCTGAAGATCGGTCCTTGTTGAACATTGATATGGTTTAAGCCCAACTGGCGTGTGTAGGTCTGCCAGTCGCGGCGTGAAGCATCGTGCAATAAAGTATGTTGCGCCAGGTCAGCGGGTGTTTTCAACGCTTTATCGCCGGTTAACAGCAATGGCGAACAAACAGGCAACAAATATTCGGCGTAGAGCTTCTCAACCCGCAGGCCCGGCCAATTCCCGCGGCCATAGAAAATAGCCACGTCGACATCGTCTGCCAGTTTGTCTTCCTGACGGTCGACCGCCTGGATTCTGACGTCAATTCCCGGATAAGTTGAGTTAAAGCTTGCAAGCCGTGGCACCAGCCATTGAATGGCAAAACTGGGCAACATACTGACCGTCAGCGCCCCTTTTGCGCTTCGGGCCTGAAGTTTACGCGTTGCTTCGGTTAATTGCGAAAAGATCTCTTTGATGTCCTGAAAATAGCTTTGCCCTTCTTCGGTCAGCAACAGCGAACGGTTGCGACGGCGAAAGAGCTTCAGGCCCAGGAAATCCTCAAGAGACTTGATCTGATGGCTCACCGCGGCCTGGGTGACGAAGAGCTCGTCGGCGGCGCGAGTGAAGCTAAGATGACGGGCGGCGGCATCAAATACACGTAATGCATTCAGAGGAGGTAAACGCTTCGACATGATTGTTTTGGCTTAGATGTTAACTCGATTTAACAATTAGATTACATCATGTAACCTATTAGTTTTTTTTATCTGAGCCATTATAAATTGTCCGTTGAGCTTCTACCAGCAAATACCTATAGTGGCGGCACTTCCTGAGCCGGAACGAAAAGCTTTTTTCGGAATGCGTGTTCTGATGGGCTTTTGGCTTACGGTTGTGATGTTGTGTTGTTGTGTTTGCAATTGGTCTGGAGTTCAGACCTCGGTAGCAAGACTACCCCCTTTTCACTTCCTGTACATTTACCCTGTCTGTCCATAGTGATTCAATGTAGCACCGCCGAATGCGGTGCTTTTTTTTGCTTTGAAATCAGCCGTTAGTTGTCCATTTCGACCATTTCTTTCACGTCGCTACGGTTGATTTGCTGCTTGTTGCCGTTGGCATCTTTGTACGAAATCATCCCGGTATCATCATCGGTTTGCGGTTTACCGTCCGCGACAATGGTACGACCGTCGTTGGTATGCATTACGTAGTTAGGACCCGAGCAAGCACTCAGCGCAAAGGTCAACATACAGGCAGAAATGATTGCGGCAGTCTTTTTCATGTTTTTCTCCTTTCAGCAATTCATGCTGGATTTCGAGCTTCAATTAACAGGCTAAAACAGTCGCCTAACATAATTCAGCATAACGCACTACCCGCTTTCCGCCACTCAACCCAGAAAATTCCGAGGGTTACGCCTGCCCTTGCCCTGCTGCACATTTTGCGCGACGATCGTCAGACTGGAATGAGGAAAACCATGAACGCATTCAACCCGGCGCAGTTTCGCGCCCAGTTCCCGGCGCTGAGCGATGCCGGCGTCTATCTGGACAGCGCCGCCACCGCGCTGAAGCCGCAGGCAGTTATCGATGCCAGCCATCAGTTCTACAGCCTGAGCGCGGGCAACGTACACCGCAGTCAGTTTGCTGCCGCGCAAAAACTCACCGCTCGCTATGAAGCCGCACGCGATCAGGTCGCGGCGTTGATTAATGCTCCGGATGGCAAAAACATCGTCTGGACTCGCGGCACGACCGAAGCCATCAATATGGTGGCGCAGTGTTATGCACGCCCTCGTCTGCAGCCTGGCGATGAGATAATCGTCAGTGAGGCAGAACATCATGCCAACCTTGTGCCATGGTTGATGGTCGCTGAGCAAACGGGCGCGCGTATCGTCAAACTGCCGCTGGGTGCCGATCGCCTGCCGGATGTTGAACGCCTTTCCTCTCTGCTCACTGCGAAAAGCCGTATTCTGGCGCTGGGCCAGATGTCCAACGTCACGGGCGGTTGCCCTGATTTAGCGCGCGCCATTCAGCTTGCTCATGCTGCAGGCGTGGTGGTGATGGTGGATGGAGCCCAGGGCGTCGTTCACTTTCCTGCCGATGTGCAGGCACTGGATATCGATTTTTACGCCTTTTCCGGTCACAAGCTCTATGGTCCAACAGGGATTGGCGCACTGTATGGCAAAGCCGAATTACTGGCAGACATGACGCCGTGGCTGGGTGGCGGCAAGATGATCACCGAAGTGACCTTTGACGGGTTTAAAACGCAGCCCGTTCCTTATCGTCTGGAAGCGGGAACGCCAAACGTAGCGGGTGTCATCGGGCTGAGTGCAGCGCTTGAATGGTTGAATGAAACCGACATTGCGCAGGCGGAAACCTGGAGCCGCGGCCTGGCTACGCTTGCAGAAGAAGAGCTTTCCCGCCGACCCGGTTTTCGTTCCTTCCGCTGCCAGGATTCAAGCCTGCTGGCCTTTGATTTCGCGGGCGTACACCACAGCGATATGGTGACACTGCTGGCGGAATATGGCATCTCGCTACGCGCCGGGCAGCACTGCGCACAGCCGTTGTTAGCCGCGCTGGGTGTGAAGGGTACCCTGAGAGCCTCATTTGCCCCTTATAATACCCATGAAGACGTTCACGCCCTGATCAACGCCGTGGACCGTGCCCTTGAACTTCTGGTGGATTAAATGACGAGCCCAGCCTTAGCCGGACATCCGTTCGGCACAACCCTGACTGAAGACGATTTACGACAGATTTTCGGTCCGCTCACGCAGTGGGAAGACAAATATCGACAGCTGATCCTGCTCGGCAAAAAGCTGCCTGCTCTGGCGGAAGACCTGAAAGCGCAGGCCCAGGAAATTGCTGGCTGTGAAAACCGGGTCTGGCTTGGGCACACGCTGTCATCCAACGGGAAGCTGCATTTCTTTGGGGACAGTGAAGGGCGGATCGTGAGAGGCATGCTGGCTGTACTGCTGACCGCCATTGAAGGGAAAAGCGCGGAACAGCTTTTGTCGGCAGATCCGCTGAGCCTTTTTGATGAACTCGGGCTTCGCGTGCAGCTTAGCGCCTCCCGCAATCAGGGGCTGAACGCCCTGCGCGACGCCGTTATCGCCGCCGCGCAGAAGGCTTAAGCCTGACGATCGGCTTTCGCCATCATTTTCTTGAGAGCATGGGACACCGCGACAAATCCGAACGTCGCGGTCACCATCGTCGCGGCACCAAACCCTGAAGCACAGTCCATCCGTTTTGGCCCTTCCGCCGTGCTTTTCATCGCACAGACCGAACCATCAGATTGCGGATAAACCAGCGCTTCGGTGGAAAATACGCAATCGACACCAAGCTTACCCTTACTGTTTTTCACTACGCCGAAATCACTCTTCAGGCGTTCGCGCAGTTTTGCCGCCAGCGGATCCTGAATGGTTTTCGCCAGATCGGTGACCTGGATCTGGGTAGGATCGATTTGCCCGCCAGCGCCACCGGTAGTCACCAACGGCACTTTGTAACGACGACAGTAAGAGATCAACGCAGCTTTTGGCCGCACGCTGTCGATAGCATCAATGACGTAGCTAAAGCCGACCCCAAGATACTCAGCGACATTCTCTGGCGTGACGAAATCGTCCACCACCGTCACCTGGCACTCTGGGTTGATCTGACGAATGCGCTCTGCCATCACTTCCGCTTTTGCAAGCCCGACATTACCGCCTAACGCGTGGATCTGGCGATTGGTATTGGTGACGCACACGTCATCCATATCAATCAGCGTAATGGCACCAATACCGGTGCGCGCCAGCGCCTCTGCGGCCCATGAGCCCACACCGCCAATGCCGACGACACAAACGTGTGCATCAGCAAACAGCTGCAGCGCTTTTTCACCATATAAACGTGCCGTACCGCCAAAACGCTGACGCCAGGCATCGCTAAGTACTACTGACATAAAACCTCAAACGACGTTATTAACCGCTAAAGACGTAACCGTTGCCCGCCCCACGCAATACCCAGACGCGACCGTAGTGATTATACCAACCCGCACGGTGTCCGGCATCCGGGCCAATCCCCTGATAGATGTCGAAGTGCTGGCCTTTGATTGCACCGCCGACATCCAGCGCCACCATCAGTCGCAGCTCGTAATGACCGTTGAATTTACCGTTGTTATCCAGCAGCGGGACTTCAGCCAGCAGCGTGGTGCCAGCCGGAATAATACTGCGGTCGGAAGCGACAGACGCACGGCCAATCAGCGGCACCGCGCTCGCGCCTTTCACCGGCGCGAAAGACTGCGGTTTAAAGAACACAAATGACTGATTTTCTTCGAGCAGAGCACGCACTTCCGCTTCGCTGTGGGTTTCGCCCCAGTGACGGATGACCTGCATCGACATGTCTTCTTTCTTATACTCGCCGCGATCGACCAGCACCTTGCCGATACTGCGGTACGGCCAGCCGTTTTTACCCGCGTAGCTGAAGAAGTTCAGCGGCGAGCCATCACCGAAATCAATGTAGCCACTGCCCTGCACGTCCATGATGAAGTTATCCATCAGGGAATTGCTGTAGGCCAGAATGTAATTGTCGCTCAGCGCGCCTGCGTAAATTTCTGCGCGAGACGGCAGGCGTCCTCGTTTTGGCGGCATGCGGTAAATAGGGTACTGGAACTCGCCCTGACGCGTGTGTCGCGCTTCAATCACCGGCGTGTAATAACCGGTAAACTGGACGTTGCCGTAGTTATCTGCGCCCTGCATCTGCCAGGCATCAAGCCCGTACTGCTTTAAGGTGCGCGTGTCGCCCCCGGCCTGCAGCCATTGCTGAACGGCACTGAACACAGCGCTTTGATTGCCATACAGGCGCGGCGATGCGTTACGAATTTCATTGACTTGCTGCGCGAAGTCGCCACCATTAATAGGAGCCCCTACGGCATCAGGTTGATTAACCAGGGAAAACTGATTGGTGAGCTTTCCGTCATTATACTGCTGACCGCGATCGGTCGGTTTGGAGGAGCAGGCGGCAAGCAGCGTCATAACTGTGCCCGTCACCAGAATTTTGGCCCAACGTCCTTTCATGGTATCTCGTCTTCTTTCTTAAGCGGAATGCGGGATGAAGATAACAAACCGTCAGGGGTATTGAAATGTGATAACGTGCCGCGCAGCCCATTTTGGGCAAAAAATAGTCGACATGTTTTGTTTTTACTCACTCTTAAGCATTTATGCAAAAAAGGGTTGCATCAAATCACGACCAGCGTATAGTGCGCTTCCACGGACGCGGGATGGAGCAGCCTGGTAGCTCGTCGGGCTCATAACCCGAAGGTCGTCAGTTCAAATCTGGCTCCCGCAACCAATTAAAATGTGATGTGTAAGGTTTATCTGATGGAAGGATAAACACTCGGACGCGGGATGGAGCAGCCTGGTAGCTCGTCGGGCTCATAACCCGAAGGTCGTCAGTTCAAATCTGGCTCCCGCAACCAACACATAATGAAGTAAGAAGGTTTACCTGATTGACGGTAAACACACGGACGCGGGATGGAGCAGCCTGGTAGCTCGTCGGGCTCATAACCCGAAGGTCGTCAGTTCAAATCTGGCTCCCGCAACCACTTCATTAAACAATAAGCACCTTAACGGGTGTTTTTTTGTATCTGAATTTCGTCCTATCCAAAAAATAAACAAAAAAATGACGCCTTTCAGCGTCATTCATTCTCCCTCTTCCGGAAACCTATCCACGCCGTGCGAGCGTTGCTCCGTCGGCAAAGTAAGCTTTGATCCCGGCTAAAATCGACTCAGCAACTTCCTGCTGAAAGGCCGCGGTTTTCAGTTTCCGTTCTTCCTCAACGTTACTGATAAACGCCGTCTCGACCAGAATGGAAGGAATATCAGGCGCCTTCAGTACCGCAAACCCCGCCTGTTCCACCCGGTTTTTATGCAGATTGTTCACCTTCCCGAGCTTACCCAGCACCGCTTTACCAAATTTCAGGCTGTCATTGATGGTCAGCGACTGCACCATATCAAACATGGTGTGGTCGACGTAGCGATCGCCACTCTTGCTCACGCCACCGATCAAGTCAGAGGCGTTTTGAGTATCGGCCAGGTATTTCGCAGCGGTACTTGTCGCACCCTTGGTGGAAAGCGCAAAGACAGAAGATCCGCTCGGCTGGCGGCTGGTAAAGGCATCTGCATGAATCGAGACAAACAAGTCTGCGCGCTGTTTCTGCGCTTTGGCGACACGCACTTTCAAAGGAATGAAAACATCCTCGTTGCGCGTCATGTACGCCTTCATATTGCCTTCTTTGTCGATCAGCGCTTTCAGGCGGCGACCAATTTGCAGCACGACGTCTTTCTCGCGAGTCCTGTATTTACCGACTGCGCCGGAGTCTTCACCGCCGTGCCCAGGATCAAGCATGATAACAATCGGCCTGTCGCGACCGGCTTTCCCCGGCTGTGGGCCACTTTGCGCAGGCGGAACCTGCTTTTCCAGATCGCCTTTGTTGTAATCTTCAAGCAGTGCCAGCAGCGGATCCTGCACTTCGGTTGCTGTTGAAGGGTAAAGATCCATCACCAGGCGTTCTTTAAAACCGGCCACCGGCGCAAGCGCAAACAGCTGTGGTTTCACGTTTTGCTTCAGCTCGAACACCATCCTGACGGTTTGCGGATCAAACTGCCCAACGCGCGCGGATTTAATGTAGGGATCGTCGCCACGAATCTGCGCACCCATGCCTTTCAGCACCGAGTTCAGGTTGACGCCTTCGAGGTCGACCACCAGCCTTTCAGGATTGCTCAACGCAAACTGCTTGTATTTCAAGACCTGGCTGGATTCTACCGTCACACGGGTGTAGGTCGACGACGGCCACACGCGGACCGCAACCACCTGACTCGCGGCGGCCAGTCCCACCTGGCTTACGCTGAGTAACCACATCGCCCCGGCCCCTTTTAATAAGCGACGGCGACTTAATCCTGACTGACTTCCAGACATGCTGCTCCCAGGCAAAAATTTCAACTTTACTTTTTAAACATTGAGTTTGACCGAAAACTTTAACCAAAGGCGCATAAACTGTCATCAATAAAAGGGTAAACATTCCTGATTTGTGACGTTTTTCGGCTGACTTCTCCGCCACATTCACTGAAATTGCTGCTTGCACCCACCGCTAAAAAAGAATAAAAATACACTTATTACGAATAATCATGCAATGAGGGTTGTACTGTGGTGAAGGAACGTAAAACCGAGTTGGTCGAAGGATTTCGTCATTCTGTTCCCTACATTAATGCCCACCGCGGGAAGACTTTTGTCATCATGCTGGGTGGCGAAGCGATAGAGCATGAGAATTTCTCAAGCATTGTCAACGACATAGGCTTACTTCACAGTCTGGGTATTCGCCTGGTGCTGGTGTACGGCGCACGTCCGCAAATTGATGCCAATCTGGCGGAACATCACCACGAGCCGATTTACCACAAGCACACTCGCGTGACGGATGCAAAAACCCTCGACCTGGTGAAACAGGCCGCCGGTATGCTGCAACTTGATATCACTGCACGTCTTTCGATGAGCCTGAATAACACCCCACTGCAGGGCGCGCACATCAATGTCGTCAGCGGTAATTTCATTATCGCGCAGCCGCTGGGCGTGGATGACGGCATCGATTATTGCCACAGTGGACGTATTCGTCGTATCGATGAAGAAGCGATTCATCGCCAGCTCGACAGCGGTGCCATAGTGCTGATGGGCCCCGTTGCCGTTTCTGTCACCGGTGAAAGCTTCAATCTGACGTCAGAAGAAATCGCTACCCAGCTCGCCATTAAACTGAAAGCAGAAAAAATGATTGGCTTCTGCTCCTCGCAGGGTGTCTACGATCAGCACGGCGATATCATCTCAGAATTATTCCCAAATGAAGCCCAGGCTCGTGTCGAAACGCTTGAAGAAGAAGGTGACTATAACTCCGGTACAGCGCGTTTCTTACGCGGAGCCGTCAAAGCGTGCCGCAGCGGCGTGCGTCGCTGCCATCTCATCAGCTATCAGGAAAACGGTGCCCTGTTGCAGGAACTGTTCTCCCGCGACGGTATTGGGACGCAAATCGTTATGGAAAGCGCCGAGCAAATCCGCCGCGCGACCATCAATGATATTGGCGGCATTCTGGAGCTGATTGAACCGCTGGAGCAGCAAGGCATTCTGGTGCGCCGTTCACGCGAACAGCTGGAAATGGAAATCGACAAATTCACTGTTATCCAGCGAGACAACACCACCATTGCCTGTGCTGCACTTTATCCGTTCCCGGAAGAGCGCATCGGCGAAATGGCCTGCGTAGCGGTTCACCCGGATTATCGCAGCTCATCGCGCGGCGAAGTTTTACTGGAAAGAATTGCCGCTCAGGCGAAACAGATGGGACTCAGCAAACTGTTCGTGCTCACCACACGCAGCATTCACTGGTTCCAGGAACGCGGCTTCACCCCAGTCGAGGTGGATTTACTGCCTGAAAGTAAGAAAGAGATGTACAACTATCAGCGCCGTTCAAAAGTGCTGATGGCGGATTTGGGCTGAGCATGAAATTTGCCGGGCGGCGCTACGCTTGCACCGGCCTACGATTTTGTAGGCCCGGCAAACGCAGTGCCACCGGGCGAGCCATCTACCCCATCTTCGCAAATAGCGCCGCCAACCCACTTCGGCGTTCTGTTTTCAGCGTAATGGCTTTCGCCAGAAGCGTTTCATCGGCGTACATCGACAACTGCTCTTTGGCACGGGTGATCGCGGTATACACCAGCTCTCGGGTCACTATCGGGACAGGCTGAGAGGGCAAAATCAACGCTGCATGTTTGAATTCAGAGCCCTGTGATTTGTGCACCGTCATCACCCAGGCGGTGTCATGCTCTGGCAGGCGACTGGGCTGTACTGATTTGATGCTGCCATCCGGCATCGGGAACCAGACACGCAGGCCGTTTCCTCTGTCGAGCGCGATGCCAATATCCCCGTTAAACAACCCCAGCGCGCTGTCGTTACGGGCAATCATCACCGGACGCCCTTCATACCAGCGAGAGTGGCGTGAGGGCTGAATACGACGCTTACGCGCCAATAATTGTTCGAGCTGCTCATTCAACCCTGCGACACCGTACGGCCCCTCGCGCAATGCGCAGAGCAACTGATAATGACTAAATGCTTCCAGAATTTCCGCCGATTCCGCTCTGGCTTTTAATCGTTCCAGATAATCGGTGTAGCCCTGAAAGGCTTCTTCAAGCATGATTTCGTAGTCTGCCGTCGTGCGCAGCGCTTTTAGGGCGATGTCAGAAAACCCCTGGGCGAACACATTTTTCATCGCCTGCGCATCGCCTTGATTCACGGCTCTGGCTAACTGACCGATGCCGGAATGGCTGCCAAAACGGTAACTCTTTTGCAGCAGGCACAGGCTGTCTCGCAGTGCTCCCGCTTGTGTTCCGCTCCCCGCAGGCACCGAATAACCTGTCAGCTCGCTCAATTCTTGCGCGCGCTCTGGCGTATAGCCTTCATTCACCCAGGCGCAGATATCGCCCAGCACCGCGCCAGCTTCTACGGAAGCTAGCTGATCGCGGTCACCGAGGAAAATGACTCTTGCATGAGCAGGCAACGCCGCAATAAGTCTCGCCATCATGGGCAAGTCAATCATTGAGGCTTCATCCACAACCAATACATCCAGATGCAAGGGATTGCCTGCGTGATGACGCAGGCGCTGGCTACCGGGTTGGGCTCCAAGCAAGCGATGCAACGTGCCTGCTTCGGTCGGCAGAAGCGCTTTCTGTTCATCGGTGAGCGGCAACTGACGCAGCGCTGCGCCCAGTGACTCGGTTAACCGAGCTGCAGCCTTACCTGTTGGTGCGGCAAGGCGAATACGGCATTTTGGCAAGCTGTTCGTCTGAATCAATGCGCCCAACAGTTTTGCCACCGTGGTGGTTTTCCCGGTGCCTGGGCCACCAGAAATGACCGAGATCCTTCGCGTTAACGCCACTGCGGCAGCCACTTTCTGCCAGTCTGTCTCTGCGGAAGCAGGGAAAAGCGCGGCCAGCGCATTCTTTAGCTGAACGTGATCGCCAGCAGAACCGGATTCAGACTGCGTGAAGAAGCGGGCAATCGTTAATTCATTGTTCCACATGCGATTGAGGTACAGTCGCCCTTCACTCAACACCAACGGCGTGGCATCAGAACCATCACTCACCGCAGGCGAGGCCTGCAATCGCGATTCGATTTCGCTCACAGGTTCAGCCAGAGCAAAGAGCTGCCGCCATAACGCCTGAGCACGTCCACTCGCTTGTTCATCTTCATGATAGCGTGAAAGCGGCAAACAGACGTGCCCTTCCCCGGCATCACGACTCAACAGCGCGGCAGCCAGCAAAACGGCAGGATGGTCATTCTGCGCCACCATCAGCGCAAACTGCACGTCTAACGGACGCAGTAGTTTTTGCTGGGCGGCCTCCAGCAGCAACGTCTCCATCGTCATGACATCACCTCCTGTGACACGCCGGAAAAGAGCGAATCCAGACCGTCGATCAGTTCTCGTGTTGGACGAGTCGAGAATACGCCTTGCCCGCTATCCCCTCCGTCAACGCCACGCAAAAACAGATAGATAACGCCGCCAAAATGGCTGTCGTAATCGTAATCCCCAAGGCGATGGCGCAGATAACGGTGCAGTGCGAGGCTATAAAGCTGGTATTGCAGATCGTAACGGTGAGACTGCATTGCCTGAGCCATCGCGACCTGGGTGTAGGCTTCGCTGTTTTCACCCAACCAGTTTGATTTGTAATCGAGCAGGTAATAGCGCCCGTCATGGCGGAAGACTAAGTCGATGAAGCCCTTCAGCATGCCGCTCACCTGGCGGAATTCTAGCGGCGGACAGGGTGCAGAAAGCGGGTCATGCTGGCGAATCAGCGCGTCCAGCGCCTGCGGCACCAACAATTGTTCAATCGGTAAATAGAATTCCATTTCGACCTGCATGTCGCGTGCCGTTAACTGGCTGAGCGATATTCCCGGCCCCGCTAGCGGTGTCTGCAACACGGTCGCCAGCCATTGCGTTAGCACAGGAGTCCAGTGAGCATCAAAACCATTGCGCTCCAGTTGCTCCTGCATCCAGGCTTCTGATACCGGCTGCGTAAAATCAATCTCTTCAAACAGGCTGTGCAAAAACGTTCCCGGCGAGGCTCCGCGCGGGAAGGTATGCGGCGTCAGTTCAGGCTCTTCAGGCACATCGGTCACACCAGCGGCATCAATATCAAGACGCGGGAGCAAATCCTGCGCGGCACTGTGTCCGCGCTGCTGCAAGCCGGAATAACTGGTGACGCGCCAGTCATCCACGATGCGCCTTTGCATCTCTTTGGCCTGCAATTCCGGCATCTCTGGCGCTATGGGCTGCCAGCGCTCAGCAACAGGCAACGCCGGGATCTCCAGCGAAACATGTTCATTGCAAAGCTCACGCAGGCAGGCTTCAAGCCCGGCGGCATCTTTCGCTTCCCCTTTTTGCACCAGACGCCCAATCGCGCTGTGATGCAGTTCAGTGTCTGTTGCTTTGTCACTGCGTCGAGGGCTAAGCGGGGCAATGCCAAGACTGCAATGCCAGATAGCGCGCGTCAGGGCGACGTACAGCAGGCGTAAATCTTCCGCCAGGCGTTCGGCCTCAGCCAGTTCCAGGCTCTCTTCGGCGTTATGCAAATCCAGCACCGCGGCGAAGGACTGCCTGTCGTGATAAAACGCCTGATCCTGTTTGCGATAACGGGCAATAAACGGCAGCCAGACCAGCGAATATTCCAGCCCTTTCGATTTATGCACGGTGACGATTTGCACCAGATGCTTGTCGCTTTCCAGACGCATCTGCTGGCTGGAAGACCCACTGTCAGGGTCACCGATTTGCTGTGCCAGCCAGCGCATAAGCGCATGTTCGCTTTCCAGCTGGCCCGCCGCTTCCTGTAAGAGTTCGCTGAGGTGCAAAATGTCGGTCAGACGACGTTCACCCCCCTGCGTCGCCAGCAGGTTTTCGGCGATATGCCTGGCGGCCATCAACGCACGCAGCATCGCCATGACGCCGCGCTGTTGCCAGAGCTGACGATAACGGCTGAACTCTTCCACCAGTTCATCCCACGCCACTTCATCCAGATTGAGTTTTTCAATGTCCTGGGCATTCAGACCAAACAGCGAACTGGCCAGCGCACAGCGCAAACTGGTCTCACGCTCTGGAGTTAGCACGGCCTGCAGCAGCCACAGTAATTCCTGTGCTTCTGGCGTTTCGAACACGCTGTCGCGGTTGGATAAATACACGGAAGGAATGCCAAGTACGTTCAGTGCATCACGCACCTGAGCCGCTTCCTGGCGGTTACGCACCAGCACGGTAATGTCTGATGCCTGAACCGGACGCGACTTATCCCCCCGCCACAGCAAGGCTTCACCACGCTGCCCGGCGCTGAGCCAGTCCCGAATTTGCCCGGCGCAAAGTTGCGCCATAAAACTTTGATACTCCCCCGCGCCAACATTGGCGCCAGGCATCAGCCAGAAGCTCATGGCCGGTTGGTTTTCGTCTTTTAGCTCGAACCGCAGTCCCTGATTTTTCGGGGCGGATTTTACCGGCAAAAAGGGGATATCCCGGAACATGAAAGGATTGTCAGTCGTGCTGAATAATTGGTTAACGCTCTCGACAACGCCCGGCGCTGAGCGCCAGTTGGTATCCAGCGTGTAGTGCGCGGAAACATCACCACGGGCACGCATGTAGGTAAAAATATCCGCGCCACGAAAGGCGTAGATGGCCTGTTTCGGGTCGCCAATCAACAGTAATGCCGTATCTGCCTGTTGCCGCCAGATACGGCGGAAAATGCGATACTGCTGTGGGTCGGTGTCCTGAAATTCGTCGATCATCGCCACCGGAAAACGTTGCCGAATAGCGGCAGCTAATGCTTCTCCGCTCTCGCTTTGCAGCGCTTCATCCAGTCGGCTCAGCATGTCGTCAAAACCGAGTTCGCCGCGTCGGCGTTTCTCTCTCGCCACAGCCTCACGAATTTCAACCATCGCGCGGGAGATAACCAAGTCATTGAGCGAGGGAGGTGCAGCCAGAAGATCTTCAATAGTTGAAAAGAGCGGATGTACCGGCGGCGTTCCGCCTTCTTTAGTGCGCGAATACAGGAACGATTGCGCAAATTTCTCCAGCGAATCCGGCAGCTGGTAGCCGGTCTGTTCTTCACTGGCCCACGCGCTAATTTTGTCGATCCATTTTCCCTGATTGCCGCGATTGAACTTGCGACGATCGAGATCGGAATTCTCCAGCAGATCGCCAATTTCACCCACAGACGCCAACCACTGGGCTTTGATCCCGGCGATCTGTTCAACTATCTGCTGGTGACGGGCAATCAGCGTTTCATCGGAAGGTGGGATTTTCAGCTGTGGCGCTTCGCCCTGAAGGTAGCGATCGATAGCTTTGAGCAGATCCTGCGGCCCTTTCCAGCTGGCATGAACGGCTTCAGCCACTTCGCGAGGCAGAGGATAACAATGGCGACGCCAGAAATCGGCACAAGCCTGGAAACGTAAGCGGGATTCATCTTCGATCAGCTGCTGTTCAAACAGCATGCCTGACTCAAACGCATTGAGGCTTAGCATGCGCTGACAGAAACCGTGGATGGTAAACACCGCCGCTTCGTCCATCTGTCGTTCGGCAAGCAGCAAGACTTCGGCAGCTTGTTCGCAGTCAGGAATTTCTTCAAGAAGGCTGGCGTAAAGAGGATTGTCGGTGCTGTTTCGCAGACAGGCGATGCGCAGTTCGTGAATGTTGCTGCGGATGCGGCCGCGCAATTCTTTAGTGGCGGCCTCGGTGAACGTTACGACCAGCAACTCTTCAACATTCACCGGACGGACAAAGGCGGCCTCGCCGCCCAGTCCGAGCAACAGCCGCAGATACAGAGCGGCGATGGTGTAGGTTTTTCCGGTGCCCGCAGAGGCTTCAATCAGGCGCTCACCACAAAGCGGTAAGCGCAGGGGATTTAAGGACTCGGCGGTCTCGGTCATTCATTCTCTCTCATCAGCGGCATGGTTTGCTGCAACGCGCTGACGCTCTTCCACACTTTCCAGCCTTTCGGGTGCACGTACTCGGCTTTCCCGTTCTGGCTTCCGGAGACCTGTGAAAGGACCGTCATACCCTGCGGCTCCACCACCGTCTGATGGAAGAAATCGGCAAGTTTTTGCGGCGTCAGCAGTTTAATCTGAGCCACTACTTTATCACGTGAATCAAACTGCATATTACCGCGATCGAAATCTTTGCTGAGCTTCGAGGCCTCATCACCTAACGTTTGCGGCGGCTGCAGCATTTGGGTGATCACCGCCTGCTGAATTTGAGCGAACTCTTCCGGCTTCATTGCGCGCAATTTGGCTTCCGCCGTTGGGAAGAAGGCTTTAAAGCGCTTCCACAGGAAATCTGGCTGCTTGTCGTTACTTTGCAGCAGGAAGCCCATGCCCCACTGACGTCCGATGCTCATCGGGAAAGCAAACACGGCATAGCCTAGCTGTTCTTCCGTACGCAGTTGATTGTAGAACCACGGCTGAACGATTTGCCCCAGCATGGCGCTGGCAGCGGAACTGCTGAACTCGTCGGCATTTGGCGGCGCAAACACGGCTGCCAGTGCAGAATCGCTGCTGCTGCCCGCTTTCTCAAAGATGGCGTTTTGTTTTTTATCCACCACCACATCTTTGTTGCGACACCATTCAGTGCCATGAGCATTCAGTTGCTTCTGCACTTCACGTGCAAGCGTGATGGACTGATCGGCCGTCATGTTACCGACAACCATAAATTCCGGACGAGCCCCTGTTTTTAAACTGTCTCGCCAGGCCAGCACATCTTTAAGCGTGATGGATGGCAGCAATGCCCGACGCTCTTCACGCTGGAAATACGGCACCTGAGAAAGCATCTGAATGGGCATGATGGCCTGGTCAAAGGCTTTGCCTTTCTCAGCAGAATCCATCATTTGCGTGTACCAGGATTTCGCCTGCTCAAGCTGCTCTTCGGTTGGCTGGTAGCTGAAATAGCCCTGAAGCAGCGCGTCAAACAGCTGCGGTAAACGTTGGGTGTACCCGTTCGCGTTGACCATCAGGCCATTATTGGCGCCCGTCGAGAAGCTGATACCGCCGACCGCAGCCTGGTTGCTCAGTTGGTCCAGTGCAATCCCCGCCAGATAATCGTTGAGGGCAAACATCACCTGATTACGAGCGCTGTCCATCGCATGCGGGTTACGCAGCACGAGAGTGACATCCGCTTTCGGTTCACTGGCGAAATAACGGCTTGGGGTATACACCACACGCAACTGAGGTTCATCCACAATAAGCTGCGGCTTCTCGGTGACTTTTTCCGTTTTAATCAGCGAGAAATCATCCGGAATATAAGGGTTCAGTGTCGGCAATTGCAGGGTAATTTTCCCGGCTTCCTGCTGCCACTGAGCAAACGTTTTGTCGTCAATTTTATCGACCTGATACGGCGCATCGACAAAGTAAGCTGTTTTGTTATGCGGTTCATTCGGGCTGATGTACCAGACACGCGCATTCTGCGGCGTCATCATCGCCAGACGATCGTGGATCGCTTTGGCATCGTAGTGATCGGCAATATTGACCGCATCCAGCGTGTGCTCAACCGGCACACGGATCATGGTGTCAGCCAGCCATTCGACGTAGTCCATATCGCGGTTAATCGACGGATAACGGAAATCCAGATCCAGCACATGC
This sequence comes from Scandinavium sp. NPDC088450, assembly GCF_044900545.1. Lineage (NCBI taxonomy): Bacteria > Pseudomonadati > Pseudomonadota > Gammaproteobacteria > Enterobacterales > Enterobacteriaceae > Scandinavium > Scandinavium sp. NPDC088450. Next base: position 116,447 of record NZ_JBJDNI010000013.1, read on the forward strand.
GCCAGCTCATCGAAATATGTTTTGTCGATGCCTTTTTCACGCATCAGGTTCAGATAGCTGAAGATCGCCGCAACGACCTGATCGCGGTGTGCGAGGCCTTTATCCGTTAAGGTCGCGGAGATCGCCAGCACGCCGCTGTTGCCGTTCACCACCGGATCAGAATCCGCGCGAATGCCTTCAACCAGCCCCTGCTGTTGCAGCCAGTCTGACAGCGTTCCCGGGCTACGATTGCCAATCAGGTAAGTCACCAGTTCATCAGTTTTACTGCGGAATTGATCGGTGTTGTTGTCGATACGGAATTCAACGCGCAGGACTTTGCGCGGTACCGCTGGCACGTAGTGAATGATGATGCCTTTCTGAGCATCAGTGACAACAGGCACGGTAATTTCCGGGCGAGTAATGTTCTTATCCGGCACTCGTCCCCAGGTTTCGGCAGCCATTTTCGCCAGTTCAGGCAACGGCTTATTGCTGTAAATTACCGCTTTCATCAGGTTGGCTGAATAGTATTTATCGCGAAATGCCAGTAGCGCGTCCAGTACCGGGCTACCCGGTTTGTCGCTCAGGGTTTCAAGATTACCGCCAGAGAAGCGCGCGCCCGGGTGTTTTGGGTTGATGGTTTCGGCACTCACTTGTGCCATACGCATACCGTCACGACTGCGAGCCATCGTCAACTCAGAATTGACGGCGTTACGCTCGCGGTCTGCATATTTTTTATCAAGCAGCGGTTCGGCAATGGCATCCGCAAGCCTGTCGACAGCCCCTTCCAGCGCATCATTTTCGACTTCGAGATAGAACGCGGTGCGATAAGGCGCAGTACTGGCGTTGTGGCTCCCGCCGTGCATTTTCAAATATTCGGCAAGGCTGTCAGGCTGTGGATATTTTTTGGACCCCATCAGGGTCATATGTTCCAGAAAATGGGCCAGTCCAGGATGGGTATCCGGATCTTCAAGCGAACCGACAGGAACAACCAATGCGGACAGGGATTTTACGGCCTGCGGATCAGATACCAACAGCACCACCATGCCATTATCCAGCTTGATAGCCTGATACTGACGTGGATCTTTTTCGCTTTTGCGGATGGTCTCTTGTATCGGTTGCCATCCGGTGTCGGCCTGACTTAACGGTGCCCAGAGGGCGAACAACAAGATAAATACGGCATGTAACCAGGTGCTGCGGGGCATTCACGGACCTCATCATTAACAAACTTCTGGGCGGCTCTCAATGGCAGCCTCACTGGTGAACATCAGTCCGTGACAAGTTGCGCATAATAATGGAAAGCGAATCACTGCGCAATTTTTATACAGCGCTTAAGCCTGGTTGAAGCGAAAAATGGGGGCCAGATAACGTTCGGCCTGCGCAATGATCGCTTCGTACGTTTCCGGTTCCAGGGTACGCCATAAGCGCTGATACCATACATCGGCCCCTTCGCCATTCACCATCATTCCGCCTTCCCAGGCTTGTATAAACTTGCCACGAGCTTTTTGCTGTGTCTCTTCATCCCATAACATGACATTATTTTCGGCGTCGTAACAGGCCTTCAGCCATGCACCTCCGCTTTCGGGCAAAAACAGCAGCGGTTGAGACATGCCCTCCCGATAGCCTTTCACCAGTTCAGCCAGGTATTGCAAGGCTTCCTGTGCCGAAAGCGGTGGGAATCGCCACTCGCCTTCTTTACGAAGAAACAGCCTGCTCTCGCCTGTTCCGCCACTCGCACAGTAGACAAGATGCTCCAGCCAAAGTTGCATTCCCTGCGAGACGTTCTGCAAAGACGGACGCCAGCGTAACAGACCGTCCGACTGTACCTGCGGCAGCCATCCGGTAATGTTGACGCCGTCACAGTGCAAATCGATTTCCAGACTTTTCGCGGGCTGGCGACAGGCATTCACCCTGTCGGCCAGCGCCTGCATTTCCTGACGCTGGCTGTCCCAGGCTATTTCACCAAACGCGCCGTAGGGCAGCTCACCAGCGGCACGGAATCGCCTGAACATCAGGCCTGCATCCTGTTCATCCACCAGCGTATTGACCAGCTGTTGATTAAGCTGGTAGCGGGTCAACCCTTCCAGGGTGAAGGGTTCCGTTTCGGGGATCTCATTCTCTTCGGTGCGGAAATTGACCTGCAAGCGCATCTGGAAAAAGGCTCGTACCGGATGCAGCCAGAAGCGCTGCAGTTGCTCAAAGGGCAAGGATTCAATCGTTAGCGGTGGCAACGGCTGGATAAACTCACTGTGCGCTTCGCCCTGCTGACTCGCAGCCGCCAGCCACTCATGGGCATAGCTTTGGCTTTCCGTTGGCTGGAAATTGGCAGCATCGAACGGCATGCGGGTGTGCAATTGCGTGATGTGCTGTTTGACCTTTTGCTCGCTTTCATCGCAGTTCAATGCTTCGTCGCCGCTCAGGCAATGGCTCTGACCAATGTAGTCAACCAGTTCCTGAACCAGCACCGAGGGATAGCGTTCGCTGTTGTCCTGAATCGAGCGGCCGATGTAGCTGATGTAAAGCTTTTGTTCGGCGGACATCAGCGCTTCCAGGAACAGATAGCGGTCGTCATCACGACGGCTACGGTCGCCACGAACCGGTTTCTGGCTCATCAAATCAAAACCAAGCGGGGCAAGCGCACGCGGGTAGATGCCATCATTCATCCCCAGCAAGCACACCACTTTGAAAGGAATCGAACGCATCGGCATCAGGGTACAGATGTTCACCGGTCCGGCGAGGAAACGCTGGCTAATACGCTCCTGGTCAAGACGCTGCGCTAACTCATCGCGCAGCAAAGACAGCGGCACGGTTTCGCCGTAATGCGAGGCCAGCCCCTGATCGATGATTCCCTGCCACTGCTGTTCAATCAGCGCCAGTGCAGCCTCGGTGTCAGTATCTGGAAGATAGAAATCGGTGAGCATTTCCCGGCAAACGGGCAACCAGTCCGCAAGGCTTCTCTCCTCCACCAGCGTTTGTCGCCACTGGTTCAGTTTCATCAATAACGACGCCAGATGCCCCACCAGTTCCGCAATCAGACCACTCGATTCATCGTAAGGTAATACGGAATGCCACTCGCCCTGCGCACTTTCCATGGCATAGCCCAACAACATTCTCGTCAGGCCAAACTGCCACGTATGCTGCCCGGTTGCAGGCAGTTCCCACTCCCGCACGTTGTCATCATCCAGACCCCAACGGATGCCCGATTCATTCACCCACTGGCGTAAATAGCGCAGCCCTTCCTCATCGATATTGAAACGCGCCGCAATCACCGGCACATCCAGCAACGCGAGCACATCTTCACTGGCAAAGCGGCTATCCGGCAAAGAAAGTAAGGTGATAAAGGCCTGCAAGGCGGGGTGAGATTGTCGGGCACGCCTGTCCGAGATTGCCCACGGCACATACCGCTCGCCACTCGCGCTGCCAAACACCGCCTGAATGAAGGGGCTGTAGCTGTCGATATCCGACACCATCACAATGATGTCCCTCGGGGTGAGCTCAGGATCGGCTTCCAGCATTGCCAGCAGCCTGTCGTGCAAGACTTCCACTTCACGCTGGGGGCTGTGACAAACGTGGATCGTCAGGCTGCGATCATCAGGATCTAATGTTCGTTTACTTTTGCTGTTCGCAAACTCTTCCGCGGTACGCCCGGCGATAGCGTGATTCTGCAGTTCGAGCACATCGTACTGCAGGTTATGCAGCAGATTGTCAGGCTCAATATCCACAAACGCATCCAGCTCCTGATAGCGTTCCAGCCCCGCAAGCAGGTAGATGTAATCCCGGCCCAGTTTGCCCCACGAAGCCAGCATAGGGTTGCCAATATCCTGTTCACCTTCGGCATTGAAGAGAGCAGGCGCTTGTTCCGCATCACGAAACAGCGGTAATTCACGCTGTTCCCGATGATGTCGGCGCTGGCGTGCCATCAGTTTTGCCAGAAATGCCGGATCTTTGATGTCGCCCCAGTAGTAACGGCAAGGGTTGGTGAAAAGGACATAGACATCAACGTGTTTCCCTAATGCCTGCAAAGCCTGAAGATACACAGGAGGAAGCGCAGAGATCCCACAAATAAAGACACGAGACGGCAGCCCAGTCGGTGGCTGGTCGCTGTTCTCCAGAGCCGAAATAAAACGCTGGTAGAGGTTGGCACGGTGCCAGAGCGGCTGCCCTAGCGCGGCAGTATGTTCCACCAGCGCTTTCCATAAAGGTGCCTGCCACAGCTGTGCATCGTCGATGCCATCTACAAGTTGATCGGCTTCCCAGCGAGTCAGCCATTCCGGACGATAAACCAGATACTGATCGTAAAGATCCGCCACGCGCGAGGCCAACTGGAAGAGTTTGCGTTTATCGCTGTCTTCCGCCAGGTAGTGACGCAACGGTGCGAACGCCTCAAGTTCTAGCATCTCTGGCAGCAGTGTCATTAGCTTCCAGCTCATGCTTTGCTTGTTAAAGGCGCTTTGCTCGGGGATATCAGGCAAAACGCGTACAAACATGTCCCAGATAAAGCTCGCCGGGAGGGGAAAATCGATATTCGCCGCGATGCCAAAGCGTTTTGATAGCATCATCTGCAGCCATTGCGCCATGCCGGTACTCTGTACCAGCACCATTTCAGGTTCGAAAGGGTCGCTGAGCCGGTCCTGCTCAACAATAAACTCCATCAATGCTTCCAGCACATCCAGACGGTTGGAGTGGTAGACCCGTAACATATTCGCTCCTGACGCTCGCGGTTAAGCCATTAACGGTGTGGGCAATGCAGACGGGACATTTTCCCCTGTCGGCCCAATGGCGTGGTGATCGTGACTGAGATGCTGACACATCTTTGGTAACTTGTCTGCACACGGTTGGCCTGCCAGTTTTCGCCGGGAGGTATGCTTTGCCGCTGTGTTTGCCGCCATGCTTCGCGCCAGAGCTGCCGGTATTGAGCGAGCTGCGCATTCCCGTTGGCAATATGGCTTATCCCGCCGGTCAGCGCGGTGACTACCATGATCATCAACACCACGCTGAGCAATACCTCTGGCAGGCTAAAACCTTGCTCTCGATTTAAGGAAGCTGACATTGTGCCGCCTCCTTACGTGGGCAGAAATCACTCCAGCCATGGCTATCAAACTGAAGAGTGTTGTTATTTAAAACCCCTGTAAGCCAACGAAATTGCCCGCCGCTGTTTGCCATCATGAGTACCGTGTCATCTTCAAAAACGCGCAAACAAACGCGTCCATGATAAAGGGCCATTTGCACACATTGTTCATCCTGCCCTGACGTCCAGGGATTCACGCTTCCCCATTCCAGCAAAGAACCTGCGTTGGCACTCTCCTGCAAGGCGGTCATTTCCATGTTGGCCTGCGAGAGCAATGCCTGATGCTGAACACCCAGCCCCTGCAATGTCAGGCTGCCAAGCACCAACATCAGCAGAACCAGCAGCAAAGAGGACATGCCTTGCTCATTTTTCACAGATTATGTCCTGTCACGCTGTAGCTGGCGGACATTTGAGTTTTCGGACGCGATGTCAAATGCCCTTGCAGCTTCAGCGTAAACTCGGGCGGAAAACCGCTGCTGTCGTGCCGGGTGACGCTGAAGTCGTCAATCAGCATAAAATCAGGATCCGTCATTTTCTCCCATCCTTTCCCCACGCAGTTTGTCGCCCCGCGCAGCGTTTCAATTGCACCGTTTTGCAGTCTGATGCCAGTCACTTCAGCCGCGTTGGCGGGTGTCTCTTCCCATTTGCCGTTCAGATTGCTGTCCCAGCGAGACAGCAGGCAATGTGACTCAAGTACAAGCCCTTCTCCGACACAGGTTCCACGGCAAAAGCCTGCTCGCTGTATCTGGCGAGAGATCGTAAACACGCGCTGCCAGATTTCCTCATTCAGCGCCTGACGCTGGGTTTGCTTTATCGCCATCATTTGTAATGCCGGTAAAAACCGCGCGGAGGCGAGCAAGAGCACACTGCTGATCGCCATCGCGATGAGCACCTCCACCAGCGAAAACCCCTGTTGATTTACTGACACGCAACGTCACTCCCGTCCCTGCACAAACGGACTCGCCCCCAGTTAGAGATAACGATGGTCCAGCTGGTCTCTCCGCTTTTAAGCGTGATATGACCGGGCCAGGCAGTGTTGCGTAAGCCGTAAAAAGCCAGCGACGGGGTCAGTTCACTGAGCACCACTTCAGGCCACTGTGGACGCAACACCAACAGATGTTCAGATGTGCAATCCGCTGTGCCTTCATCTGCCGCATTCAGGCACCAGCTTGCGCCGTGGCTTTCTTTTCGCGGCAGACGATCGCGGTTATGCCAGTTGGCGTCATTACGCAGCATCACCAGATAGTCCCTGACCTGCGAGGCAGTTTGCCAAAGCCGCTGTTGCTGCTGCCAGCGTTGCCAGCCATAAAGGCCGCCTGCGCTGAGGACAATCATCAGCGATATCGCAACCAGCATTTCAATAAGGGTGTAGCCCTGTTCTCGTTTCATGGGCGAACTATGTCGCTTGCGAAAAGGCAATGCGAACAGGAAATCAGGACATTACGAGGAGGATTCAGCACAAACGGCGTGGCTTGCAGGCCGTTGCATTAACACAGGAAGTGCGCCTCAGAAAAAACAAAACCGGCCATTGGCCGGTTTTTGTAGAAGTGACTCGAATTAGATAGCCACTGGCGCTTTGATACCCGGATGCGGGTCATAGCCTTCGATTTCAAAATCATCAAACTGGTAGTCAAAGATAGACGCCGGTTTACGTTTGATAATCAGCTTCGGCAATGCTCTCGGCTCGCGGGTTAGCTGCAGGTGAGTCTGTTCCATGTGGTTGCTGTACAGGTGCGTATCGCCCCCGGTCCAGACAAAATCACCAACTTCCAGGTCGCACTGCTGCGCCATCATGTGCACCAGCAGAGCATAGCTGGCGATGTTGAACGGCAGGCCGAGGAACACGTCACAGGAACGCTGATACAGCTGGCAGGAGAGCTTACCGTCTGCCACGTAGAACTGGAAAAACGCGTGGCACGGTGCCAGCGCCATTTTATCCAGTTCGCCCACGTTCCAGGCAGAAACGATGATGCGGCGTGAATCCGGATCGTTTTTCAGCTGATTCATGACGGTGGTGATTTGATCGATATGGCGACCATCCGGAGTGGGCCACGCACGCCATTGCTTGCCGTATACAGGCCCAAGATTGCCCTGCTCGTCTGCCCATTCATCCCAAATGGAGACATTGTTTTCATGCAGGTAAGCCACGTTGGTGTCGCCTTTCAGGAACCACAGCAGCTCATGAATGATGGAGCGCAGATGACAGCGCTTGGTGGTCACCAGCGGGAAACCTTCCTGCAGATTAAAACGCATCTGGTGGCCGAAAATCGACAGCGTGCCGGTGCCGGTGCGGTCATTTTTTTGGGCGCCTTCATCAAGCACCTTTTGCATCAAATCAAGATACTGTTTCATGGTTCCTCAGGACACTTGTTGCTGCGGGCGACGATAAGCCCAAACCATCATGATAATCCCCGCAAGCACCATCGGAATGGACAGGATCTGGCCCATGCTGATGTACTGCACCCACGCGCCGGTGAACTGCGCATCTGGCTGGCGGAAAAACTCAACGATGATGCGGAACAAGCCGTAGCCAATCAGGAACAGCCCGGAAACTGACCCGGTAGGACGCGGTTTGCGGATAAACAAATTAAGGATGATAAACAGCACCACGCCTTCCAGCGCCAGCTCGTAAAGTTGCGAGGCATGACGCGGCAGCACGCCGTATTGATCAAACAGAGACTGCCATTCCGGGTGCGATGGCAGCAGCGCCAGGTCTTCCGCACGTGAGCCTGGGAACAGCATGGAGAAGCGGAAACTCGGATCAACGCGGCCCCACAGCTCGCCGTTGATAAAGTTGCCCAGTCGCCCACAACCCAGACCAAATGGGATCAGCGGCGCAATGAAATCGGCCACCTGGAAGAAGGTGCGTTTGGTGCGTTTCGCAAAGACAATCATCACCACGATCACGCCAATCAGGCCGCCGTGGAAGGACATTCCACCGTCCCAGACGCGGAACAGGTAGAGCGGGTCTTGCAGGAAAACAGGCATGTTGTAAAACAGGACATAGCCAATACGCCCGCCGAGGAAAACCCCGAGGAAGCCTGCATACAGCAAGTTTTCGACTTCGTTTTTTGTCCAGCCGCTACCCGGGCGATTCGCCCTGCGAGTTGCCAGCCACATGGCGAACACAAAGCCCACCAGGTACATCAAGCCATACCAGTGAAGCGCAACCGGTCCGATGGAGAAAATCACCGGATCGAAGTCCGGGAAATGCAGATACCCACTGTTCATCTGTCACCACAAATACTTGTTATTCCGCTGAAAGTGGTCAGCGGTAGCGATCAGCAGCCAAACGGCTGCTCCAAAGTGGCGAATGATAGCATAAGCCGGGAAAGGGTGAGGCGAGGAAAGATGTAAAAGATCTGTATAGCTAAATGATCGAACCCTCTTCGGGGATGAAGAGGGTCTTCAGGCTTTAGCGGCCACCGCGAATTAAACCACCCAGCCCACGGCGTTCCATAAAGGCGGCCACCTGATGGCGAACTTCCGTGGTGAGTTGGGCTTCGAGACTGCGCTGCGCCAGATTTTGCGCATCGGCCAGTTCGATGTTGCGAAGCATGTATTTCACGCGAGCCACAGAACGCCCGTTCATGGAAAGATGACGGAACCCAAGGCCAACCAGAATGGTAACGCACATCGGATCGCCCGCCATTTCACCGCACACTCGCAGATCGATGCCATGGCGTTCAGCATCCTGGGCGATCATCGATAGCGCACGCAACAACGCAGGATGAAGACTGTCGTAGATGCTTGCCACGCGGGTGTTGTTGCGATCCACGGCCAACAGATACTGCGTTAAATCGTTCGTTCCGACAGAAATGAAATCCACCCGGCTGCTCAGGTGTGGCATCAGGAAGACCATCGACGGCACTTCCAGCATCACGCCGATACGCGGTTTCGGGATTTCATAGCCAATCATCTCTTCCACTTCTCGCCCGGCACGTTCGATCAGGCGTTTTGCCTCATCAATTTCATCAATGCTGGTCACCATCGGCAGCAGAATGCTGAGATTCCCTGTCGCCGCATTGGCTCGTAGCATGGCGCGAACCTGGATGAGGAAAATTTCCGGCTGGTCGAGCGTGATGCGTATACCACGCCAGCCCAGGCAAGGGTTTTCTTCACTGATAGGCATGTACGGCAGTTGTTTATCCGCACCGACATCGAGCGTTCGCAGCGTGACCGGCTTGTCGTTGAACATCTGCAACATGCCTTGATACTGGGAAACCTGCTCTTCTTCAGACGGGAAACCGCTCTGTAGCATAAACGGGATTTCGGTACGGTACAGACCGATACCGTCGATGCGGCTCCCGAGCTTTTGCTCATGCTCCGGGCTGAGACCCGCATTGAGCATGACTTTGACTCGTTCGCCCGTTTTCAGCTGTGCAGGACGATCGACATCGTCTTCAGCAATACGGCTAAGCTCGTTTTCTTCGCTGATGAGACGCTGATATTCCTGCAGCAGCACTGGCTCAGGGTCGACCAACAGCTCGCCACGATAGCCATCTACCACCAGCATGCGACCATGCAGGACAGAAGGCTGAATATCCGCGCCCATCACCGTCGGAATGCCCAGCGCACGAACCATAATTGCGGCATGCGAGTTGGCTGCACCGTCTCGCACCACCACGCCTGTCAGCCTGTCTTGCGGCACTTCCGCGAGCGTGGTCGCAGAAAGTTCATCTGCCACCAGCACAAAACGCTCAGGCCAGGCATTTGCGCCCTGAATGGAATCATCAAGATGGAACAGCAGGCGCTGCCCAAGTGCGCGTAAATCTCCAGAGCGTTCTTTGAGATAACCATCGCTTAGCGCAGCAAATTGGGCGGCGAACTTCTCAATGATGGTTTTGACGGCCCATTCAGCGACGGAGCCTTTGTCCACTTCGGCGAACAGCTCTTTACGCAAACGGGCGTCAGAAAGCAGGTGTGAATAAAGATCGAAAATGGCCGCGGTTTCTTTCTGCGCCCCGGCCGCAAAGCGTTTGCTGTAGCGGCGGAACTCGCCCGCAGCCTCTTCCAGTGCCCCTGTCAGGCGTTCGCGTTCCGACGCTGTGTCCAGCGTGGAAGCTTCATAGACCTGCTCCATTAGCGGGAGAGTGGCATCCATCCAGCCTTCAGCTATCGCCACGCCCGAGGAAGCAGGCAATGCGCGAATACGGGTCTGGCGATACTGGCCAAACAGCGCGGTGAGCTGTGACTGGGAAAGAATGGCGGCCATCTGCGTGGCAAGCGTAACGAGGAAGGACTCTTCGCTTTCATCGTATTGACGAAGTTCCCGCTGCTGAACAACCAGGACACCGAGCAACTGGCGGCGCTGTATGATCGGCACCCCCAGGAAAGCACGGTATTTTTCTTCTTTTACTGACGGGATGTATTTGAAACTGGGGTGTTTTTGCGCATCGGCAAGATTGATAGGTTCCGCCAGGCGCCCCACCAGGCCCACAATACCCTCGTCGAATGCGAGCGTAATGGTGCGGCCCCGTGGCTTTTTCAGCCCCCGTGTCGCCATCAGGTAGTAACAGCGCCTGTCGTGATCGGCCAGGTAAACCGAGCAGACCTCGGTTTCCATTGCCTGGCAGATATCCGTGACCAAAATATCGAGAGCCTCGTTAACACGGGGCGCACTGGCCACTTTCTCGACTATTTCTCGCAACCGGGTGAGCATAATGTGCGTGGCTTAACCTCTTTTACGTCGCCAGGCAGGCGCGCTTTGCGGCTTAGGAGGAGCCTCCGTCAGCGACATGACAACACCCGCGAATTCTTTCATCACCCGACGGTAGACATCGCGTTTAAACGACACCACCTGACGCACCGGATACCAGTAACTTACCCAACGCCAGCCATCGAACTCCGGTGTACTGCTGGTTTGCATGTTGATGTCGGCATCGCTGCTCATCAACTGCAGAAGAAACCATTTTTGTTTCTGGCCGATACAAACCGGCTTTGTGTCCCAACGCACCAAACGTTTTGGCAACTTGTAGCGCAGCCAGTTTCGGGTAGAAGCCAGTATCCGTACATCTTTACGGCTTAAACCGACCTCTTCAAACAATTCCCGATACATTGCCTGTTCAGCAGATTCACCTGGATTTATCCCTCCCTGAGGGAATTGCCAGGAGTGCTGACCATACCGCCGGGCCCACATCACCTGGCCCTGGCGGTTGCAGATTACAATTCCAACATTTGGGCGGTAGCCATCGTCATCAATCACCGGACTACCTCTAAATAATCTTCAATGTGAATGATTGTTTCACACTCGCCGGAAACGGTAAACCACTCTCTTTCGGCAGTAACACCGGATAACATTTGAATAACTCACAGTAATCATCAAAGTTATAAACAGCGAGAGCCTTTTCAACGCCATTTTATTCACTTTTTCTGTGGATAGACTTGTGAAGAAGTGTGGAATTACCGCGGGAAAACCCTGAATACTCCGAAAAGCAGGCATTTTCACTGGAATTATAATAGTAATCTATTCATTAGCTTAGCGTAGTGATTTTTCATTAAACCTGCAACAACGTGATACTCGTCACACAGGAGATCCTTTGACTGATGAAAGATCGAGCAACGTCGTTTTTATCCACAGATTGTGCCACTAACTTAGACACTTTTTGTGTGAAAATTGGATTTTCGTCGCACGTCAAGGCTGTAAATGGAAACAGTAGTGGCACTTTTTCACAGTTATCCCATTTTTCTGTGGATAACAGGGTGTAAGATCCTGTTCATTGTCAGTGACCAGAATGAGGGTAACCTTTTTAAGTCGTTAGAATTGGCTCCCCCAGGGAACAAAAAACACATTAAAATCATCACATTGGTTAAGTTATCCAGAAAGAGGTAAACTTCTTCCACAACGGGATAAATCCCCGCTCATTTTTTCACCAAAGGTGTTGCGTTATGTCCATTCTTACTCCACTGCGTCATCCCCCGCTGTCAGAAGCTCAACTTTTGAGCCAGGCACAGCAACTTGCGGGATACAGCCTGGGTGAGCTGGCGGCGATGGCAAAGCTCCCTATTCCTCCGGATCTAAAACGTGACAAAGGCTGGATCGGCGTTTTGCTCGAAATCTGGCTAGGTGCCAGCGCGGGCAGCAAACCCGAGCAAGACTTTGCCGCGCTGGGCGTCGAACTGAAGACGATCCCTGTCGATAGCAATGGACGTCCTCTCGAAACCACCTTTGTCTGTGTGGCCCCGCTCACCGGCAACAGCGGTGTGACCTGGGAAACCAGCCACGTACGTCATAAGCTCAAACGCGTGCTTTGGGTGCCTGTCGAAGGTGAGCGCTCCATTCCCCTTGCTGAACGCCGCGTGGGTGCGCCGCTGCTGTGGAGCCCGAGTGAAGAAGAAGAACACCAGCTGCGGATGGACTGGGAAGAACTGATGGATTTGATTGTGCTCGGGCAGGTGGAACGTATCACCGCCCGCCACGGCGAGGTCTTACAGCTTCGGCCCAAAGCCGCCAACAGCAAAGCGCTGACGGAAGCCGTAGGGCTTCACGGCGAACCGATCATGACACTGCCGCGCGGTTTCTATCTGAAGAAGAATTTCACCGCCGCCCTGCTCGCCCACCACTTTTTGCTCTGACACTATTCGTTTGGGTTATGCAGGCGCAAAGGCTTATAATTGCGCTTTTAGTATTTGGCAGGATTTACAATGTTATTTGCATGGATAACCGATCCCAACGCGTGGATGGCTCTTGGAACACTGACCATTCTCGAGATTGTGCTGGGTATCGATAATATTATTTTCCTTTCCTTGGTCGTCGCGAAACTCCCTACAGCACAGCGTAACCATGCCCGCCGCATCGGTTTGATGGCTGCGATGCTCATGCGTCTGGCACTGTTGGCCTCTATCGCCTGGGTTGTGAAGCTGACCAATCCACTGTTTACGCTGTTTGAACACGCGTTCTCTGCCCGTGATCTGATCTTGCTGTTGGGTGGGCTGTTCCTTATCTGGAAAGCCAGTAAAGAGATCCACGAGACGATTGAGGGCGAAGAAGAGAGCCTCAAGACCAACGTGCACTCCTTCTTTGGCGCGATCGTGCAGATAATGTTGCTCGATATTATCTTCAGCCTGGATTCCGTGATTACCGCCGTCGGGCTTTCCGACCATCTGTTCATCATGATGGCCGCCGTGGTGATTGCCGTTGGCGTGATGATGTTCGCTGCTCGCCCGATTGGCGAGTTTGTTGACCGCCACCCGTCCGTCAAAATGCTGGCGCTTTCCTTCCTGATTCTGGTGGGCTTCACCTTAATGCTGGAAAGCTTCAGCATTCACATCCCGAAAGGCTATATCTATTTCGCGATGTTTTTCTCTATCGCGGTGGAAAGCCTTAACCTGTTGCGAAACAAAAAGAATCCGCTTTAAACATCTGGCAGCGCCAATTTGCGCGCTGCCCCGCAAACTTTTTAAGATTTTACTGCTTTTTACTTACTGCATACCGGGTTATTACTAGAATGATAGGAGTTGCGGTCATATAAGGGTGATAACGATGACAAAATGGGCAGTTTTGATTTCCGCGGTAGGGCTGGCTTTTGCTGTTTCCGGTTGCAGCAGTGACTACGTGATGGCAACAAAAGATGGCCGTATGATCCTGACGGACGGCAAGCCAGAAGTTGATGATGACACTGGCCTCATCAGTTACGAAGATCAGCAAGGCAACAGAATGCAAATCAACCGTGACGATGTCTCCCAAATCATTAAGCGCTAAAAGAAAACAGGTCAGCCACGCTGGCCTCATATTGGCAGACAAAGAAGGAAAAAACGTGGTTTTTCCTTCTTTGTGATGATCAGGCGAAAATCAATAAATTGATTTTCCTTATTTTTTATCAGGTGTTTTTTGTTCGTCCTGCCTCGTGATGTGTTCATCATCATTATCAGCTCCGCTCCGCTGCCCTTTTTGATTTTTTGCTTCCGCTTTTTCCTCGCATCTGCCATGTTTATATTCCTTTGTCGGGCGGGTTACGCCTGACGTTGTTGATTCAGATAAAGGAAGGCGGCTATGCACTATCACCGTATCCCCCACAGCTCACTGGAGATCAGTACTCTGGGGCTTGGCACAATGACGTTTGGTGAACAAAACAGCGAAGCCGACGCCCATGCACAGCTCGATTACGCCGTTTCTCAGGGTATTAACCTGATTGACGTCGCAGAGATGTACCCTGTCCCTCCTCGCCCGGAAACTCAAGGGCTGACAGAAACCTACGTCGGCAACTGGCTGGCAAAACACGGCAGCCGTGAAAAGCTGGTGCTGGCTTCAAAAGTCAGCGGCCCGTCGCGTAATAACGACAGCGGCATTCGGCCTAATCAGGCTCTCGATCGCAAAAACATTCGCGATGCGCTGCATAACAGCCTGACCCGACTGCAAACCGATTATCTCGACCTCTATCAGGTTCACTGGCCTCAGCGTGCCACCAACTGCTTCGGCAAACTGGGCTATCAGTGGACCGAGTCACAGCCGGTGGTTACGCTGCTTGAAACCCTGGAAGCCCTGACAGAATTCCAGCGTGCGGGCAAGATTCGCTACATCGGCGTCTCCAACGAAACCGCATTCGGTGTGATGCGCTATCTGCATTTGGCGGATAAACATGACCTGCCACGTATCGTGACCATCCAGAACCCGTACAGCTTGCTGAACCGCAGCTACGAAGTAGGTCTGGCGGAAGTGAGCCAGTATGAAGGCGTTGAACTGCTGGCGTACTCTTGCCTGGCGTTTGGCACGCTGACAGGTAAATACCTCAACGGAGCCAAACCAGCGGGGGCACGTAATACGCTGTTCAGCCGCTTTACTCGCTACAGCGGCGAGCAAGCACAGAAAGCCGTTGCGGCCTATGTTGATATCGCGAAACGCCACGGCCTTGATCCGGCACAGATGGCGCTGGCATTTGTCCGTCGCCAGCCGTTCGTGGCCAGCACCTTGCTGGGCGCCACAACGATGGAACAGCTTAAAACCAATGTGGAGAGCTATCATCTGGAGCTGAGCGAAGACGTGCTGGCAGAAATTGAAGCGGTGCATCAGGTGTATACCTACCCGGCACCGTAAGAGGTAAAAAGGGAACCAGACGGTTCCCTTTTTTATTGCCGGATGA
>NZ_JBJDNI010000014.1:0-123413 GCF_044900545.1 Scandinavium sp. NPDC088450
GGCACAAGTGGCGTACGGCGTCCTGAAATCAGGACGCCCGTTCGATGCCACGTTGCACACAGAAAATGCTTGCGTGGCATAACAGTATCTACAAAACGCGCGATTCCTGCATTCTGGGGTAGGCCGGGTTAGCGAAGCGCCACCCGGCAATAAAACCTACTTCGCCAGTTGCGCCATCTTCCACACCGCAGCCACATTGCGAGCGGTGAGCTTCAGATTTTCATGCGCACCTTCCAGCGCCTGCGGCAGGGTCACAATCCCCGGTAGAATCGCGAACGCAGCATCAAGCCCGTGTTCGTACACCACCTGATGATCGTCTTTTAATCCACCCGCCAGCGCAATCACAGGCTTGTTGTGACGCTTCGCTACGGTTGCCACGCCAATCGGCGTTTTACCGCAGATACTCTGGCTGTCGAGCCGCCCTTCTCCGGTTACCACCAGCGTGGCATCTTTAACGTGCTCATCCAGCTTCAGCGCTTCCACCACGATCTCCACGCCGGGTTTGAGCTGCGCATTGAGCAACCCAACCAGTGCCGCGCCCATTCCTCCGGCTGCGCCTGCGCCCGCCACTTCTCGCACGTCTCGCCCGGTGGTTTTCGCCATCAGCTGGCCCCAGTTGTTGAGGATAGCGTCGAGTTGCCTGACCATCTCTGGTGTCGCCCCTTTCTGCGGGCCGAAAACGGCTGACGCGCCATTTGGGCCGCACAGTGGATTGTTCACATCACAAGCCACCGTGAGCGAAACCTCCGCCAGCCGTGGATGCAGGCCGCTTAACTCAATATGAGCAAGCTTTTCTAATGCGCCACCACTGTGAGCAAGCGCGTGACCTTCAGCATCAACCAACGCCGCACCCAGCGCCTGCATCATGCCTGCGCCACCGTCATTGGTTGCGCTGCCGCCGATCCCCAAAATGATGCGCTCGACGCCAGATTCCAGCGCCGCGACAATCAATTCTCCGGTGCCGAAACTGGTCGTATTCAGCGGGTTACGCAGTTCAGGGGCGACATAATGCAACCCGGACGCGGCAGCCATCTCAATGATTGCCGTTTGTCCATCACCCATCAGGCCCCAGCGAGCACTTACTTTCTCGCCCAGCGGCCCTGTCACCTCGGTAAACTGATAACGGCCTTCGGTCGCTTCGACCATTGATTCCACGGTACCTTCGCCGCCATCGGCCATCGGCACGGTGACATAGTCCGCATCCGGATAAATCTGTCGAAACCCAGCTTCAATGGCGCGAGCAACATTCAGGGCCGAGAGGCTTTCTTTGAAAGAATCAGGTGCAATTACAATTTTCATCATCGTTATCCTGCGAATCCGAACACGCCAAACATCAGTGTAGACATGACGGCAATGGTCAAACCGACCAGCGTCTCATAAGGCATCAGCTTCAGACGCTCACGGATCTGCATGTTGACGCTGCCGCCTGTGGCGTGGAAGAAGCTGCCGTGTGGTAAGTGATCGAGCACGGTTGCGCCCGCGTGGATCATCGCTGCGCCCGCTAACGCTGAAACGCCGAGTTCAACCAGGGTTGGCGCGAAGACGCTGGATGCCACTGCGGTGCCCGCAGTTGTTGAGGCGGTCGCCATCGACATGATGGCACCCGAAACCGGTGCCAGCACCCAGGCAGGCAAGCCGGAAGCCGTCAGGCCGTGGATCAGCACATCTTTCAGTTCGGAGTTGGCAATAATGCCAGCCAGCGTTCCTGTCCCCAAAAGCATGATGGCAACAGGTGCCATACGCGTCAGGCCAGCCACCATGTACTGGTTAGCGTGGCGTGCGCGGCCCATCAGCATCAGACCGATCAGGCCGCCGACAGGGAGAGCAATCAGAGGGTCAATGTTGATACCGGCAATCGGACGCAGAGAAAGCAGCACAATGGCGACCAGCGGGGCGCTGACCGACACCAGAAAACCCGGTTGATCGGCATGCGCGCCCTGAACCACAACTTCTTCCTGCGTCACCATGGTGCCTTTGCGGCTCAGTTTTTTCGCAAGGAAATAAGCCATCGCCAGGCCAAACAGCCCCGGGATCACGCCCGCCATCATGATTGAGGTCAGCGGCACGTGGAAAGCATCAGCCGCCGCAATCGCATTCGGATTAGGCGACATCACGTTCCCCGCCTTACCGCCACCAATCATCGCCAGCAAGATCGCCGTTTTCGACAACCCGGCACGGTGAGCAATCGAAAGCGCAATCGGTGCCACGGTGATCACCGCTACGTCGACAAACACCCCCACCGCAGTCAGGCAAAGTGTGGCAATCGCCAGCGCCAACAAAGCGCGAGTTTCACCGACTTTTTTAACCACCGTTCCCGCGATCGTATTCGCGGCCCCGGACTCAATCAGCACGCCTGCCAGCACACCCGCAGCCAGAATACGCAGTACGGCATTGGTTATCCCTTGTGCGCCCGTCACCATCAGCTTCACGGTTTCAACCACATCCGCGCCGCCAACCAGCCCGCCAATTAATGCCCCTGCCATCATGCCGTAGGCAGGAGAAACCTTTCTTAAAATCAGTAAGATGGCCACCACCAATGCGGCGATAGCTCCCAGAGTAGAGATGGACGTCATTTTTTAGCGCCTCCTTTGTAAGGTACCGGCGCAGTATGAGGAAAGGCGTGCAGAATGGAGTTAGTGCTTTTAACGAAGTTTTGCTAATTGAGTGGGGGTTAAATTGTGGGAACCTACAATTTCGGTTTGCAGCTGCATGCCAATGAACAACCAAAGAATACTCTTTAAGTCATTGATTTTAATTTGCAGGATCTCTTCGCAGCGCTGAAGACGATAGCGAAGAGTATTGACGTGGATATGCAGGTGCTTCGCGGTTTGAGTAAGCTCACAGTTCTGCTCAAACCATGCACGCAAGGTGGTTTGCAACACGCCTTTGCTGTCATTTTCCAACAGCTTCGCCCACAACCGCGACAACTCCTGCGCCTGCCAGCTCTCGGAAATTTCCCCCAGCAACGCAGGTAAAGCGTAGTCATGATAGAAGACATACTGATTTTTGAACTTCTGCCTTTTCACCATCGCCTGCGTCGCCTTCGCCGTTTGCCAGGAACGGTGCCAGCCTCTCGCGCCAGGGAAATGGCCACCGACCACGATGCGGCTGAATCCTGAAGTACTTGCCCAGGATTTAAACGTCTGCAGCTCGCGCATTTCCTGCTGCAAATCCCAGTTTTCCCCTTTCAGGGCAATCGGCTTGATGATGATAAGTTCGTTGAAATCGCTGAAGGTCACCAGATGGTCGCGCGCGCTGTTTTCGAAATAATCCAGCAGGTTGCGCAGCGCTTCGCGGTCGGGCTGACGTAGCTCGATAATCGCCACGACGCGCGGTAATTCGGGGTCAACGCCCAGATAAGAAACCATATCGTGCAGCGCATCTGCGGGCGGTTCCCGCATGATGAGCTGGTTGATGAGATCTTCGCGGTAGCGTTTATCCCACTGCTTTTGCTCAATCAGCGCCATGTGCTCGATGACCAGCTCTGAGGCCATTTTCACCAGCTCGGCATAAGCCCGAACCTCTTCCGGCTCGCCGGTAATGCCCAGCACGCCAAGCAGTTGCCCGTGAAAGGAAATGGGCAGGTTGATGCCCGGTTTTACGCCCTTCAGCCGGTTTGCCGTAGCGGTATCAATTTCGACCACACGGTTATCTTTCAGCGCCAGAATCGCCCCTTCATGGCGCTGCTGCAGACGAGAAGGTTCGCCAGAGGCGATGATAATTCCCTCTTCGTTCATCACGTTGACCGACCACGGGATGATTTTCATCGCCCGCTGGACAATCTGCCGGGCGGTGGCTTCCTTCAGGTACTGCTTTTTCACGCTTCCTCTACCGCCGGGCTGTCCGGCCAGGCGTGAACCACAGCCTTAATGAGCGTTGCCAGCGGAATGGCAAAGAACACGCCCCAGAATCCCCACAGGCCGCCGAAGATAACCACCGACAGGATAATCACCAACGGATGCAGGTTCACCGCTTCCGAGAACAGCACCGGCACCAGCAGGTTGCCATCCAGCCCCTGAATAATCAGGTACACCGCAAACAGGCTCCAGAACTCAGTGCCGAGGCCAAACTGGAACAACGCCACAAAGACCATTGGAATGGTCACCACGAAGGCACCGATATAAGGGATCAGCACCGACAGCCCCACCAGCACGGCGAGCAACAGGGAATAGTTCAGACCGAACAGCAGGAAGCCAATCCAGGTGGCGACCCCCACCACAATCATCTCCAGCACTTTACCGCGGATGTAGTTAGTGATTTGCTGGTTCATTTCTTTCCAGACCTGGCCTGCCAGACCCCGGTTACGCGGCAACACGCGGCGCACAGCGTTCAGCATCTGCTCTTTGTCTTTCACCAGGAAGAACACCATCAGCGGGACTAAGACCAGATAGACCGCGAGAGTCAGCAGCCCGACCAGCGAGGCGAGAGAATATTTCACCACTGAATCGCCCAGGGTCAGCATTCGACTGCGCATGTTTTCAGCCATCGCATCAATAATGCCCGCATCCATTAAAGCAGGATAACGACGCGGCAATGTGGCGGCAAAATCAGAGAGTTTATTGAGCATGCCTGGCATGTCGCGAATCAGATTGATCCCCTGTTGCCACGCCACTGGCATTACCACAAACGCCATCAGCAGCAAAATGCCGACGAAGACGACAAGCACAATCGACGTGGCCCAGCGCCGGGAGCAGCCAATGCGCTCAAGGCGAACCGTTGGCCACTCAAGCAGATAAGCGAGCACAATTGCCACCAGCAACGGGGCGAGCAGGCCGCTAAAGAAGAAGAGGATGCCGAACCCGGCAAGCAGAATGACCAGCAGTGCAATCGCCTCCGGGTCGCTGAAGCGACGACGATACCACTGCATTAACATTTCGAGCATAAAACACCGTATCCCTGAATAGTGGGCAAAAGGCCCTCGGGAAGTGTATCGAAATGTCACAAAAAAGACTCCGTTTTTTGTCCCTCAGCGCACCAGACACTAAAAGTGATATAAGGGCGTTTTCAAGCGAACAACTGGGCGCTACACTGCGTGAGCCGCCGACATGGAACGTTATGCCTCGTTGTCGGTCAAACTCGCATACCCTACACACAGGACCGAGCTATGTTCAGGCAGTTAAAGAAAACGCTGGTTGCGACACTTATCGCGTCGTTGACGCTGAGCCAGGCTTTGCCCGCTTTTGCGGATACCGCAGACTCGCTGCCAGATATGGGCACCACTGCCGGAAGCACGCTCTCTATCGGGCAGGAACTGCAGATGGGCGATTTCTATGTTCGCCAACTGCGCGGCAGTGCGCCACTGGTCAACGATCCGCTGTTGGTCCAGTACATTAACGGTCTGGGGATGCGCCTTGTCGCGCACGCCAACTCCGTGCGCACACCGTTTCACTTCTTTTTAATCAACAACGATGAGCTCAACGCCTTCGCCTTCTTCGGCGGCAACGTGGTGCTGCACTCTGCGCTGTTCCGTTATGCCGACACCGAAAGCCAGCTGGCTTCGGTTATGGCGCACGAAATCTCCCACGTGACTCAACGCCACCTGGCGCGTGCGATGGAAGATCAGAAGCGTAATGCGCCGCTGACGTGGGTGGGTGCCCTCGGTTCCATTCTACTGGCGATGGCGAGCCCACAAGCCGGTATGGCCGCGCTCACCGGTACGCTGGCAGGTACGCAACAAGGGCTTATCAGCTTTACGCGTCAGAACGAAGAAGAAGCTGACCGCATCGGGATTCAGGTTTTGCAGCGTTCCGGCTTTGATCCTCAAGCCATGCCGCAGTTTATGGATAAGCTGTTGGATCAGTCGCGCTACTCTTCGCGTCCGCCAGAAATGCTGCTGACACACCCCTTACCGGAAAGCCGTCTGGCCGATGCGCGTAACCGTGCAAACCAGATGCGTCCGGTGGTTGTGCAATCCTCTGAAGATTTCTACATGGCCAAAGCGCGTATTCTGGGCATGTACAACAATGGTCAGAATCAGCTTGGTACTGACCTGCTGGACAGCTGGTCGAAAGGCAACATCCGTGAACAGCACGCCGCACAGTACGGTCGCGCGCTGCTGGCGATGCAGAAAGATAATTTTGCCGAAGCCACTAAACAGCTTCAGCCGCTGCTCACCGCCAATCCGCAAAACGCCTGGTATCTCGATCTGGCAACCGACATTTCACTGGGGCAGAAAAAGAACGACGAAGCCGTTAACCGTCTGAAAGGTGCCGCAGAATTACGAACCAATCCGGTGTTGCAGCTCAACCTGGCTAACGCCCTGCTTGAGTCAGGTAAACCCGCGGAAGCCGCAACGCTGCTGAACCGCTATACGTTTACCTATAAAGATGACACCAACGGCTGGGATTTGCTGGCTCAGGCCGAAGGGCAACTGGGCAACCGGGATCAGGAATTAGCCGCCCGTGCTGAAAATATGGCGCTGGTTGGCCGACTCGATCAGGCCATTTCTCTGCTCAGTAGCGCCAGTTCACAGGTGAAACTCGGCAGCCTGCAACAGGCCCGCTATGACGCGCGAATCGACCAGTTCCGCCAGTTGCAGGAAACCTTTAAACCGTATACCAAGATGTAAGGATACCCGATGAGTAATGCCGTCACGATTTATCACAACCCACGCTGTTCCAAGAGCCGCGAAACGTTAGCGCTGCTGAAGGAGAAAGGCGTTGAGCCGGAAGTCGTGCTTTATCTGGACACGCCGCCGGATGCAGCAACCGTGAAAAATCTGCTGAAGATGCTCGGCATGAAAAGCGCTCGTGAACTGATGCGCCAGAAAGAAGAGGTGTACAAAGAGCTGAATCTGGCCGACAGCGCCCTGAGCGAAGCCGACCTGATCAAAGCGATGATCGCCAATCCTAAACTGATTGAACGCCCAATCGTCATTAAAAACGGCCAGGCACGCATCGGCCGCCCGCCAGAGTCCGTGCTGGATATCCTCTAATCCTGATGCCGCAGCGCTTCCAGAAAAGCCTGCGGCGTTAGCTCCCCAAGTTTCTTTTGCGCCTTTCCCGTATTCCACAACTCGCACAAACGCTGAACCAACGCATCCGGTTCGCTTGCTGCCGGAATCAAGGTATTCAAAGATTCGCTGAATGTAATGGTGGATAATTCGCCAGCAGGAATGTCACGCCGAACTAGCCCAGAGCGTTCTGCCTGCAGCCATTTTACCTTTTCAGTCTCAATACATTGAATAGCAGCCGGACAGCGTTCCAGTACTTCACTCAGCCAGTTTTGCACCAACGCCAGAGAGATCCCCGAATACACCCGCGCCTGACACCAGCCGCTGACCGGCTCACGCGCCCAAAGCAAATGGTGATCGCCGCCGTCATCCATCGTCATCGACAGCAGTCGGTAATGCACGGTTAAGGTATTCGGCTGCGCACCTGCCTTCAGGGCTTTCTTGCCCTGCACGGCCGCTTTCTGCCGCTGATGCGCCGGAGCCAAATAACGGTTCAGCGTGGCACGAGAGACAGGAATCCCCAGCCCCTCGTTCACCATGATCAGTAATTCATCAAGCGGTGCATTCAGGGTGTCACGCAGGGCGTTAATCAACATCACCTGTTCTGATCTCATCGCTTTGTGTACCACGTGAGGCGTGGTATGCCGATCATCTATCTGCTGCCGATTGCGCCAGCGCCGGACTGTGGTGACGGAAATGCCCAACTCTTTCGCCAGTTCCCGGTCGCTTTTATCGGACTGTTGCAGGTAACGACGCACTCGCGGCGTGGTGGTCGCGTTAGCATGCAGCTTAATTTCCATCGTCTGTCCCCAGGGTGAATTCAGAACTAATCATGTGAGACTTATGTTACTCACGCACTGGCAATGTGACCGGATTCACCTTTCACCTCTGCGCTTTCACTGATAATCCGCAGTCATAACACACAACCGTCCAGCCAGTCTCGTGCGGAGCTCACAATGAACAATGTTCTGGGATTTTTAGAAGCGAAATTGATGCCTCTGGCCGCCAAAGCCGCCCAGCAGCGTCACCTGGGTGCCATTCGCGGTGCCTATGTCTCTTTCATGCCGTTTATTATTGTCGGTTCGATCCTGCTGGTGATTTCATCGTTCCCGAATCAGGGCTACCAGCAGTTCATGTCTCACACCTTTGGTGACAGCTGGAGCAGCATCGTTGAGATCCCTTTCAATGCGGTGTTCTCGACCATGTCGCTGTTTGTCAGCTTCCTTGTGGCTTATCGCCTGGCGGAACACTACAAAGAAGACCGCATCTCCTGCGGCATTCTGGCGCTGGTGAGTTTCCTGATCCTGACCCCGTTTATCAAAGTGGCGGAAAACGGCGGGATCACCGTGATGCCGGTCGAGTGGATTGGCAGTAAAGGCTTGTTCGTGGCGATGATTGGTTCGCTGCTGTGGACTGAGCTGTTCTGCTGGCTGAAGCGCAAAAAACTGGTCATCAAAATGCCCGATGGCGTGCCGCCTGCGGTACAGGAATCTTTTGCTGCATTGATTCCGGCACTGGTGGTGATGATTCTGGTGCTGGTTATCCGCATCGGCTTTGAAAACACCCATTACAACACCATCCACCAGTTCATTTATGAAGTGGTCGCCACGCCGGTGCGTCATTATGGCACCTCCTATTTTGGCGCGCTGATGACGGTATTCAGCATCACCATTCTGTGGTCTGTCGGCATTAACTCCGGCTCGATGATCAACGGCATCATTCGCCCGCTGTGGATGGAAAACCAGACCGACAACATCGCCGCCATTCAGGCCGGAGTAACGCCTCCGCACATCATTACCGAGCAGTTCTTCGACATGATCTGGATGGGCGGCGCGGGTGCGACACTGTCGCTGGTTATCGCGATGCTGATTTTCGCCCGCAGTAAGAACATGCGTGAAGTGGCGCGGCTTGGTGCCGGGGCCTCCATCTTCAATATCAACGAACCGGTGCTGTTTGGCCTGCCGGTGATCATGAACCCGATAATGCTTATTCCTTTCAATCTCGTGCCGCTGGTGCTGGTCACCGTGCAGTATGTGGCGATGAAAATCGGGGCTGTCGCGGTCACCACCGGCGTGTTTATTCCGTGGACGCTGCCGCCGGTGCTGAGCGGGTTTATCGTCACCGGCCATCTGTCCGGCAGTGTGATGCAAATCATCAACCTGCTGATTGGCGCGATGCTGTACCTACCATTTATGCGCATTGTCGATAAGCAGTACCGTGCCGCAGAAGTCGTTACCGAAAGTGAAGCCAGCGTACTGGCAAAACAGGAGTCATAAAGATGTGGGGAATTATTGCAACCTGGCGTATGGCGCTGGAAGGGGTCACTGAATCCGCGTCTGCGCTTGCCGCAGGGAATGCTGCGTCGGCCGCCGTGGTCGATGCCGTTGCTGCCGTAGAAGATTTTCCGTATTACAAATCCGTCGGCTTTGGCGGCCTGCCCACTGAAAACGGCGAAGTAGAGCTGGATGCTGCGTTTATGGATGGCGACACGCTGGCCTTTGGCGCGGTGGGCAACCTTATTGATATCGCTAATCCGGTGCGTGTGGCGCATGCGCTCAGCCGTCAGCGCTATAACTCTTTACTGGTCGGCCAGGGCGCACGCGAATGGGCGCTGGAGCAAGGGTTCAGCCATAAAGAGATGTTGACCGAGCGCGCCATGCAGCACTATCGCAAACGCTGCCGGGAAACACTCGACAAAGGGCTCAGCCCGTACGACGGCCACGACACCGTCGGCATTATCGGCCTCGATAAACAAGGCTCGATGAGCGTTGCGACCTCCACCAGCGGCCTGTTCATGAAGAAACGCGGGCGCATCGGCGATTCACCGATTATGGGTTCCGGCTTTTATTGCGACAGCGAAATCGGGGCCGCCACCGCAACCGGCGTGGGTGAAGACCTGATGAAAGGCTGCACCAGCTACGAAATCGTACGCCGCATGGCGGGCGGCATGACGCCACAGCAAGCGGCAGATTCCGTGGTCTTCGAACTGGAAGATAAGCTGATGTCACGCTTTGGCCGTGCGGGCGATTTGTCGGTGGTGTGCATGAATCGCCAGGGCGAATTTGGTGCCTCGACCAACATTAAAACGTTCTCCTTTGTGGTCGCCACGGAAAAACAGCCGTTAACTGTTTTCCGCGCTGAACGCCATAAAGAAAAAACTCACTACCAGCCGGTGGACGAGGAATGGATGCAGGCTTACGCCGAACGTATTCGCGCCCCGATTGAGGAGTAACCCATGGAATATCGTTTAATCACACGCTCTGCAGAGGTGACGCCGCGTAGTCATTTGATTAGCCACGCGGGCAGCCCGCTGTTGACGGAATTTGATATCCCGGCGCTGGCAGACATGATTGCGCATGCGAACGCGGGTCACGTTGCGGATAGCCGTTTTGCCTGCGCGCCCTTTGCCAGAATCACACTGATTCCAGACTCAGCGTGGCAGGATGCACTGACTGACAGCTTGCTGACGCATCTGCGTCCACTGTTTAAATCGCCCGCCAGTGAAGAAGTGATCCTTGATTGCACTTCGTTGACGGAGGATAGCATTCGGGATCCTGCCCTGCGCTGGTTCTTCAATCTCGATCATAACCTCGACGACCTGGGGCTGCGGAAACGCGATTCACAGCAGCTGCGGGTTAAAAAGCTCAGCGGGTTCTGCCTGCCAGGGCAACAATCAGTGATGAGCGAGGCATTTCGTCAGCAGCATGCCATCGCGAAGGGAATGCTTGCCGCTCGTCGTCTGGCGGACATTCCTTCAGAAACCTGCACGCCACAGTTTGTGGTGGAAGAAGCACAGCGCCTGTGTGCTCACTACCCGGCACTGAGCTGCGAAGTCCTGGACGAAAAGGCCATTGTCGAACAAGGGCTTGGGCTACTGCACGCAGTCGGCAAAGGTGCTTCTCGCCCCCCTCGCCTGCTCGCCATTCACTACAATGGCGCGGAAACTGGCCCCGTTCGCAGCTATGTTGGCAAAGGCATTACCTTTGACACCGGCGGCCTGTGGCTAAAAGAAGGCGCAGGCATGTACACCATGAAATACGACATGTGCGGCGCGGCGAATGTGCTGGGGTTGATGCTGAGCATTGCAGAGCTGAAGCTGCCCGTTCGCGTCATGGGCGTGCTGGCACTGGCAGAAAACGCCATCGGCCCGGACGCGATGCAGCCTGGCAGTGTGGCCCGCGCCTGTAATGGCCTGACGGTAGAAATCAACAATACCGATGCAGAAGGCCGACTGGTACTGGCGGACGCCATCGCCTGGGCCAGCCAACGCCACCCGCAGACCCAATACATTATCGACATGGCGACGCTCACGGGTGCTGTTGTAAAAGCACTGGGCTATGAGCTGAGCGGGCTGATGACACAAGATGAAGCGCTACGCTGTGCGTTAACGCAGGCAGGAGAAAAGAGTGGAGATGAAGTGTGGTCGCTGCCGCTGGATAAACGGCTGAAAAAGCAGACCGAAAGCACGATCGCGGATCTCTGTAATACGCCGACCAATAACGCCGCGATCAGCGCTTCAGCCGCCTGGCTGCTGCACCACTTCTGTCCGCCAGACATTCCGTGGGCACACCTGGATGTCAGCGGGACAGCGTTGTGGCGTGAAGGCGGCAGAAGTGTGGCTTCAGGGAGACCGATTCCTTTGCTGATGCAGCATTTGCTGGATGATCTTCAGTAACTGAGATAACCCCTCTCCCCGGCCCTCTCCCGCGGGGAGAGGGAGAAGAACAAAGCCCGCAAATAACAGTCCCCTCTCCCCGCAAGAGAGGGAGAAGAACAAAGACCGCACATAACAGTCCTCTCTCCCCACAAGCGAGGGAGAAGAACAAAGCCCACAAATAACAGTCCCCTCTTCCCGCAAGAGAGGGAGAAGAACAAAGCCCGCACATAACAGTCCCCTCTCCCTGTGGGAGAGGGTTAGGGAGAGGGGCCAGCGCTAGAGCTTAAGGATCTCTTTCACAAAAGGAATGGTCAGCTTGCGCTGTGCAGTAATGGAAGCCCGATCTAACTGATCCAGCGTCATAAAGAGGGTTCGCGTTTCGCGGTCGAGACGCTTCATCAGGAAGCGGCAGACGTCTTCCGGCATCTCAAAACCACGCATTTTGGCCCGCAGCTGTAATGCCTGCAGTTTGTCTTCGTCAGACAGCGGTTGCAGCTTGTAGATTTGCCCCCAGTCAAGGCGCGAAGCCAGATCCGGCAAGCCCAAATTCAACTGACGTGGTGGACGATCGCCGGTTATCAGCAGACGCGTTTTACCGGATTCCAGAATGCGATTGTAGAGATTGAAAATCGCCATTTCCCACGGTTCGTCACCCGCCACACATTCGATATTGTCGATACACACCAGCGCCAGATGTTCCATGCCATCAAGCACTTCCGGCACAAACCAGGTGCGTTTATCTAACGGCACATACCCGACCGCATCGCCACGCTGTGAGAGTTCTGCACAGGCTGCGTGCAGCAAATGGCTGCGGCCCGCGCCTTCACGCGACCAGACATAAACGTATCCGCTGTGATCCTGGCGTAGCATGGTTTGCACGGCAGCAAGTAAAGAGGCGTTATCACCCGGCCAGAAACTCGCGAAGGTTTCGTCATCGGGCAAATAGAGTGGCAGAGAGAGCTGAGCCGGAGCGTTCAGAGTGACCTCAACATGGGACTGCAAAAAATCGCCATGAGTGTAACACAAAAGGCGTGAGGGAGAGAACCGGGCGGATCGCCCGGCGCAGATCGGTAGCGGCCCTATCCTTATCTCAATACAAAAAATAGCGCCATATAAAAAACCAGGAAAATCAATTTATTGATTTTCGGCCGCTTACCACAAAGAAGGAAAAACCACGCTTTTTCCTTCTTTGTCCCCAATAATTACCGGGCGGATCGTCCGCCCGGTTAAAGGATCAATGTGACGGTGTGTCGCTGTCTGCGGCATCCAGCACCACTTCTTCCGGACGCAGGACGCTGATCAGTTTGAAGATCAGGCTCAGGGCAATGCCGACGATCGTCGCCAGCGCCATGCCTTTCAGTTCAGCCGCTCCGATGTGCACCTTCGCACCGCTCACACCGATGATCAGAATGACCGACGTCAGGATCAGGTTTTGCGCTTTGCTGTAGTCCACTTTGGACTCGATCAGTACGCGAATACCGGAAGCGCCGATCACGCCGTACAGCAGCAGGGAAACACCGCCCATGACAGGAACCGGGATGATTTGAATCGCTGCCGCCAGTTTACCGACACAGGAAAGCAGGATCGCAATGATGGCCGCGCCGCCGATAACCCAGGTGCTGTACACGCGAGTAATCGCCATCACGCCAATGTTTTCGCCGTAAGTGGTGTTTGGCGTGGAACCAAAGAATCCGGAAATCACAGTCGACAAACCATTAGCGAACATCGAACGGTGCAAACCAGGGTCTTTAATTAAGTCTTTTTTGACGATGTTCGCAGTCACGACGAGGTGACCTACGTGTTCTGCGATAACCACCAGTGCCGCAGGCAGAATAGTGAAGATGGCAAACCACTCAAAACGCGGGGTGTAGAAGGTTGGCAGCGCGAACCAGTGCGCCTGTGAAATCGCGGTGGTGTCGACCATGCCGAGGGCAAACGACAAGCCGTAACCCACCAGCACGCCAATCAGAATCGGGATAATCGCCATAAAGCCGCGGAACAGCACGGAACCGAAAACGGTCACGCCTAAAGTCACCATCGACACGAGAATAACTTTGCTGTCGACGCTCTGCCCATCAGCAGGCAACAGACCCGCCATGTTAGCTGCCACGCCCGCCAGCTCCAGACCGATAACCGCGACAATCGCGCCCATCGCTGCAGGCGGGAACATCACATCCAGCCAGCCGGTACCGGCTTTCTTCACGATAAACGACACCAGGCAGAACAGGACGCCGCACATGATGAAGCCACCGAGCGCCACTTCATAGCCCAGCGGCAGAAGCAGCAGCACCGGGGAGATAAACGCAAAGCTGGAGCCGAGATACGCCGGAATTTTGCCTTTGCATATGAACAGATACAGCAACGTGCCAATGCCGTTAAACAGCAGGACCGTTGCCGGGTTAATATGAAAAAGCACAGGCACCAGCACGGTTGCGCCAAACATGGCGAACAGATGCTGCAAACTAAGCGGGATGGTCTGCAAAAGCGGTGGTCTTTCACTTACCCCGATAGCACGGCGCGTCATAGGTCTTTCCTCTTATTATGGGTTTATGGGTGTTGTGTTTTAGTCAAAAAAAAGCCGACTCTCAAAGTCGGCTCTTTTTAATGAATCACTTATTTAGTACCAAAAATCTTATCGCCAGCATCGCCGAGGCCCGGAATGATGTATCCGTGCTCGTTGAGGCCCTGATCAATGGATGCGGTGTAGAGTTCGACATCCGGGTGCGCTTTTTCCAGCGCGGCGATACCTTCCGGAGCAGCAACCAGAACCAGCACCTTAATGCTGGAGCAGCCCGCGTTTTTCAGCAGGTCGATGGTGGCAATCATAGAGCCACCGGTTGCCAGCATTGGGTCAACCACCAGCGCCATACGCTCGTCGATGTTAGACACCAGTTTCTGGAAATACGGCACTGGCTCAAGCGTTTCTTCATTACGGTAGATACCCACCACAGAAATACGCGCGCTCGGTACGTGCTCAAGCACGCCTTCCATCATGCCCAGACCCGCACGCAGGATTGGCACAACGGTGATTTTCTTGCCCTTAATCTGCTCAACCTGCACCGGGCCATTCCAGCCTTCGATGGTGACAGTTTCCGTTTCCAGGTCGGAAGTGGCTTCATAAGTCAGTAAGCTGCCGACTTCTGAGGCGAGTTCACGGAAGCGTTTGGTACTGATATCGTGCTCGCGCATCAGGCCCAGCTTGTGTTTGACGAGTGGGTGTTTCACTTCCACAATCTTCATTCTCTTTCTCCTCTGAGGGGCAGCCACAAAAAAAATCGCGGGATTATACCGCTTTTTCTTCGAAGCGCCATACCTGTTAGATCAAGCCCGGCGATTAACACAATGTTACTTATTATAAAATAAGGACAAAAATAAACCCCGCTGGAGGTAAAAAAGCAAAAATCCTCTATTAAGAGGATTTTTTAGTGTTTGCCCCCCTCGCCCTGTGGGAGAGGGGCCGGGGGAGAGGGCATCAGGCAGCTCAGGTCGGCTCAGGCGAAACCGGAACCCAATTACAGCGACTCGCCGTTGCTACCGATTACCTTCTTATACCAGTCGAAAGATTTCTTGCGACTACGCTCAAGTGTGCCGTTGCCTTCGTTATCTTTATCGACATAGATAAAGCCGTAGCGTTTTTTCATCTCGCCGGTTCCGGCAGACACCAGATCGATGCAGCCCCAAGGGGTGTAGCCCATCAGATCTACGCCATCTTCCACCACCGCTTTTTTCATTTCCGCGATGTGGGCAGAGAGATAGTCAATACGGTACTGGTCGTTAACGCTGCCGTCGGCTTCGCGTACGTCGATGGCACCAAACCCGTTCTCCACAATAAACAGCGGCAGCTGGTAGTGATCCCAGAACCAGTTCAGGGAATAGCGCAGCCCCACCGGATCAATCTGCCAGCCCCAGTCGGATTTTTTCACATACGGGTTCGAGACCAGCGCTTTGGTTTCGTCGTAATCCAGCTGCGGGTTGTCTTCGGTCGCTTTGGTGGCAAACGACATGTAATAGCTGAAACCGATGTAATCCACGCAGCCTTGTTTCAGTGCCGCTTTGTCTTCTTCGGTGATATCAAACTGGAAGCCACGACGCTGGAAGTAGTTCAGCAGATGCTGCGGGTATTTGCCGCGCACGTGCACATCGGTGAACCAGTAACGTTTATGCATGGCGTTCATCGCCATCATCATGTCGTCCGGCGCACAGGTCAGCGGGTAAATTGGGCACATGGCAATCATGCAACCGACCTGCAGCGATGGGTTAATCTCGCGGGCGATTTTCACCGCCAGGGCGCTGGCGACCAGCTCGTAGTGCGCCGCCTGATACATGATCGGCTCACGATCTTCACCCGGCTCATATTTAATGCCAGAGTTGGTGAACGGCGCGAAATCTTCGTGGTAGTTCGCCTGATTGTTGATCTCGTTGAAGGTCATCCAGTACTTCACTTTGTGCTGATAGCGTTCGAACGCCACTTTCGCGAAGCGCACAAAGAAGTCGATAGTTTTACGGTTACGCCAGCCGCCGTATTCCTTCACCAGATAATAAGGCATCTCAAAGTGAGACAGCGTGATAACCGGTTCGATACCGTATTTCAGGCACTCATCAAACAGGTCATCGTAAAATTTCAGGCCCGCTTCATTCGGCTCCAGCTCGTCGCCTTTCGGGAACAGACGCGTCCACGCAAGAGAAGTACGGAAGCACTTGAAGCCCATTTCGGCGAACAGCTTGATGTCATCTTTATAGCGATGATAGAAATCAATCGCTTCGTGGTTCGGGTAGTTTTTCCCTGGCAGCACGCCGTCGGTAATTTCACGCGGTACGCCGTGCGCGCCAGCGGTCATCACATCGGCCACGCTTGGGCCTTTACCGCCCTCTTTCCAGCCGCCTTCTAATTGATGCGCCGCAACGGCTCCGCCCCACAGAAAATCGTGTTTAAATCCGGACATAACAACTCCCTCTTTAACGTTCAGACTGCTGATTAAAATGGTAAACCGCGCCGAGTAAACCGGCGTCGTTGCCGTGGCTGACGGTATCGATGTAGTCATCAATGCCAAACCACGCGAGATGCTGTTTCAGTTGTGCCAAAAACCCTGGGCGCTCTGTAATGCCGCCGCCAAGCAAAATGGTTTGCGGATCGAACAGATTCACCAGGTTATACAGACCCGCGCCAATGCCATTGAAGAAATCCTCCACCAGCCGCTGGCAGGTCGCATCACCTGCGTCATAAGCATCGAAAATCTCTTCGCCGCTGACGTCATCCAGCGGTTTGCCCGTGTGTTGGCTATAACGACGACGCAGTACGCGCAGCGTGCAGGTGGCATTCATGGTGTAGTGGGTGGGGTGGCGTGTTCCGGGGCGTTCGGTGAACATGTAGCCAAATTCGCCGCCGCGAAACCTCGCGCCGCGCACCAGCTGGTTATTGCAGAAAATTGCCCCGCCGATGCCGGTGCCGATAGTCAGCACCAGAAAGTCGCTCATCTCGGAGGCTTTGCCGCGCCAGCGCTCTGCTAGCAGCACGCAGTTGGCGTCGTTTTCAATGGCTACCGGAAGAGAAGTGCGTTCTTCAAGCCAGGCTTTGATGGCAAAGTTATCGAACTTGCGGATGGCCCCGCCCATTTCGATAAAGCCGGTATGAGGATTCACATAGCCAGGCGCGCTGATGGCAATGCCTTCGCATTCAGGATGGGATGTTATCCAGCTCATGATGTGTTGCAGAATTTGATCGCCGTCGCTGTCGGTGATCGTCGCTTTTTCCTTGGCGAGGATCTCGCCTTGCTGGGTGACTATCCCCATTTTCAACGCCGTTCCACCTATATCAAATGCGGCAATGTGCATTTGTTCCACTCCTCCTGAGGGCCATTTCAGAAACCGGTTTCAGTGGGATATTGTGTGCTCTGGCACGAACCTGCAAGCATTAAACTGTACCCGGTTTCATTTTCGTGAACAGGGTCAAATTTGCCTGTCGAAGCGGCTGAAACGTGCAAAAACTCGCCAATAAAAGATATCCACCGCCCAGGCTCGCAAACGTTTGCTTAGGCTGTTAGAATGGCGCCGATTTTATTTGCTAACGCCATCGCGTGGAGACTTTGCAGTGACCGACAAAACCTCTCTCAGCTATAAAGATGCCGGTGTTGATATCGACGCAGGTAATGCTCTGGTTGACCGAATCAAAGGTGTGGTGAAGAAAACCCGCCGCCCGGAAGTGATGGGTGGCCTGGGTGGCTTCGGCGCACTGTGCGCGCTGCCGCAAAAATATCGTGAGCCGGTGCTGGTTTCCGGTACCGATGGCGTTGGCACCAAACTGCGTCTGGCGATGGATCTGAAACGTCACGACACCATCGGCATCGACCTGGTGGCGATGTGTGTCAACGATCTGGTGGTTCAGGGCGCTGAGCCTCTGTTCTTCCTCGATTACTACGCCACGGGCAAGCTGGACGTTGACACGGCTTCCAGCGTGATCACCGGGATCGCCGAAGGTTGCCTGCAATCGGGCTGCGCACTGGTCGGTGGCGAAACGGCTGAAATGCCAGGGATGTATCACGGCGAAGATTACGACGTGGCAGGTTTCTGCGTGGGCGTGGTTGAGAAGTCCGAAATCATTGACGGCAGCAAAGTGGCAGACGGCGATGTGCTGATTGCGCTGGGCTCCAGTGGTCCGCACTCCAACGGCTACTCGCTGGTACGCAAAATCATTGAAGTGAGCGGCTGCAATCCGGAAACCGAAGAGCTGGACGGCAAGTCACTGGCCGACCATCTGCTGGCGCCGACTCGCATTTATGTGAAAAACATTCTTGAGCTTATCGCCAACGTTGACGTTCACGCGATTGCGCACCTGACCGGCGGCGGCTTCTGGGAAAATATCCCGCGCGTACTGCCGGACAACACTCAGGCCGTTATCGACGAAGCCTCCTGGCAGTGGCCGTCTGTGTTCAACTGGCTGCAAAAAGCCGGCAACGTCAGCCAGCATGAAATGTACCGCACCTTTAACTGCGGCGTGGGCATGGTCATCGCCCTGCCAGCGTCTGAAGCTGACAAAGCCGTGGCGCTGATGACGGAGAAAGGTGAAAACGCGTGGAAAATCGGGTATATCAAAGCATCCGATTCTGAACAGCGTGTGGTCATCGAGTAATGAAAAATATTGTGGTGCTGATTTCTGGCAACGGAAGCAATTTGCAGGCGATTATCGATGCCTGCAAGCAGAAGAAAATCAACGGCACCCTGCGGGCAGTGTTCAGCAATAAGGCCGATGCGTTCGGCCTTGAACGCGCGCGTGAAGCTGAGATCCCGGCACACGCGCTGGCTGCCAGCCAGTTTCCGAGCCGTGAAGCGTTTGATCGTGAACTGATGCAAGAGATCGACGCTTACGCGCCGGATGTCGTAGTACTGGCGGGCTATATGCGCATCCTGAGCCCTGAGTTCGTGGCGCATTATCAGGGGCGTTTGCTGAATATCCACCCTTCCCTGCTGCCAAAATATCCAGGCCTCAATACGCATCGCCAGGTGCTGGACAACGGCGATGAAGAGCATGGCACTTCTGTGCATTTCGTCACCGATGAACTGGACGGCGGGCCGGTGATTTTACAAGCCAAAGTCCCGGTGTTTGAAGGCGATTCTGAAGAAGAAATCACCGATCGCGTTCAGCATCAGGAACACGCCATTTACCCTTTAGTGGTGAGCTGGTTTGTCGATGGGCGTCTGGAAATGAAAGGCAATACCGCCTGGCTGGATGGCGTTCAGTTGCCTGAGCAGGGTTACGCTTCCGAAGAATGATCCGATTGTCGGGTGGCGCTACGCTTACCCGACCTACCAAACCGTAGGCATGTGCAAGCGCAGCGCCGCCAGGCATTTGAACGCCTCAACGCCTTAATATCCCCCAGAAAAAATTAACTGTCATACTTTGCTGGCACAATTGGACATATCAGGGCAAAGCTCGCCATAATGTGAAGGCTGTCCGCGTCAATCAACCGGAGTGTAAGTAGTAATGGGTCAGGATAAGCTTTACATCGAAAAAGAACTCAGTTGGTTATCTTTTAACGAGCGTGTTCTCCAGGAAGCGGCGGATAAAAGCAACCCGTTGATAGAGCGCATGCGGTTTTTGGGCATTTATTCGAATAACCTCGATGAGTTCTACAAGGTGCGTTTTGCTGAACTGAAACGCCGCATCATCATTAACGAAGAACAAGGCATTACCGCCCATTCCCGGCATTTGCTCGGTAAAATTCAGGCCCGCGTGCTGAAAGCCGACCAGGAATTCGACAGCCTCTATAACGAGCTGCTGCTTGAAATGGCGCGTAACCAAATCTTCCTGATTAATGAACGCCAGCTTTCAGTGAATCAGCAAAGCTGGTTACGTCACTACTTCAAACACTACCTGCGCCAGCACATCACCCCTATTCTGATTAACCGCGAAACCGATCTGGTGTCGTTCCTGAAGGATGATTACACCTATCTGGCGGTGGAAATTATTCGCGGCGATGAAATTAGCTACGCGCTGCTCGAAATCCCGTCTGATAAGGTTCCGCGTTTCGTCAATCTGCCGCCGGAAACCCCGCGCCGCCGCAAGCCGATGATCCTGCTGGACAACATTCTGCGCTATTGCCTGGACGACATCTTCAAAGGCTTCTTTGATTACGACGCGCTGAATGCCTACTCGATGAAAATGACCCGTGACGCCGAATATGACCTGGTGCACGAGATGGAATCGAGCCTGATGGAGCTGATGTCCTCCAGCCTGAAACAGCGTCTGACGGCAGAACCGGTGCGCTTTGTGTACCAGCGTGATATGCCAGATGCGATGGTCGAGATGCTGCGCAAGAAATTCGCCATCACCCGTTATGATTCCATCGTGCCGGGCGGTCGGTATCACAACTTTAAAGATTTCATTGGCTTCCCAAACGTTGGCAAAGCCAATCTGGTCAACAAGCCACTGCCGCGTTTGCGCCATATCTGGTTTGATAAATTCCGCAACGGCTTTGACGCCATTCGCGAACGCGACGTGCTGCTCTACTATCCGTATCACACCTTTGAGCACGTGCTGGAACTGCTGCGTCAGGCGTCATTCGACCCGAGCGTACTGGCCATCAAAATCAATATTTACCGCGTGGCGAAAGACTCACGCATTATTGATTCGATGATCCACGCCGCGCACAACGGCAAGAAAGTGACGGTGGTCGTGGAATTGCAGGCTCGCTTCGATGAAGAAGCCAACATCCATTGGGCGAAACGCCTGACGGAAGCGGGTGTGCACGTGATCTTCTCTGCGCCAGGCCTGAAAATTCACGCCAAGCTGTTCCTGATCTCCCGTAAAGAAGGCGACAATGTGGTGCGTTACGCCCATATCGGCACCGGGAACTTCAACGAAAAAACAGCCCGAATTTATACCGACTACTCGCTGCTGACCGCCGATGCACGCATCACCAACGAAGTGCGTCGGGTGTTTAACTTCATTGAAAACCCGTATCGCCCGGTCAACTTCGACTATCTGATGGTGTCGCCGCAAAACTCCCGTCGTCTACTGTACGACATGATCGACAAAGAAATTGCAAATGCACAAAACGGTCAGCCATCCGGTATTACACTTAAGCTGAACAACCTGGTGGATAAAGGGTTGGTCGACCGACTGTATGCGGCGTCCAGTTCTGGCGTTCCGGTGAATCTGCTGGTCCGCGGCATGTGTTCGCTTATCCCACAGCTGGAAGGGATCAGCGATAATATTAACGTGATCAGCATCGTTGACCGTTACCTTGAGCACGACCGGATCTATATTTTTGAAGACGGTGGGAATAAAAAAGTGTGGCTCTCCTCAGCCGACTGGATGACGCGAAACATCGATTACCGTATCGAAGTCGCCACGCCGCTGCTGGACCCACGCCTGAAACAACACGTTCTGGATATTATCGACATTCTGTTTAGCGATACGGTGAAAGCCCGATTTATCGACAAAGAACTGAGTAATCGTTACGTGCCCCGCGGCAATCGCCGCAAAGTTCGGTCACAGCTGGCGATTTACGACTATATCAAATCATTCGAGCAACCCGATTAATCTATGCCCATCAAAACCAAAACAACAAGACCGCAGGAGATTGCTGCGGTCGACCTGGGATCGAACAGTTTTCACATGGTCATCGCGCGCGTGGTGGATGGCGCGTTGCAAATCATTGGCCGTCTGAAACAGCGCGTCCATCTGGCCGATGGCCTGGATGCCAACAACATGCTGAGTGAAGAGGCGATGGAGCGCGGGCTGAATTGCCTGTCGCTGTTTGCCGAACGCCTGCAAGGGTTTTCGCCTGCCAACGTGGTTATCGTCGGTACCCATACGCTGCGTCAGGCACTGAATGCGCCGGAGTTTCTCAAGCGGGCGGAAAAAGTCATCCCCTACCCGATTGAAATTATTTCCGGCAATGAAGAAGCACGCCTGATTTTTATGGGTGTGGAACACACGCAGCCGGAAAAAGGCCGCAAGCTGGTTATCGATATTGGCGGCGGCTCGACTGAACTGGTTATCGGTGAAGACTTTACGCCACAGTTGGTAGAAAGCCGTCGAATGGGCTGCGTCAGCTTCGCGCAGATGTTCTTCCCAGGTGGCGTTATCAGCAAAGAGAACTTCCAGCGTGCGCGTCTGGCCGCTGTGCAAAAACTGGAAACCCTGTCCTGGCAATATCGTATTCAGGGCTGGAACGTGGCGATGGGCGCGTCGGGTACCATTAAAGCCGTCCATGAAGTGCTGGTCGAAATGGGCGAGAAAGACGGGCTCATCACGCCGGAGCGCCTGGAAAAAGTGGTGGAAGAAGCGCTGAAATGTAAAAACTTCTCGTCGCTAAGCCTGCCGGGTTTATCGGAAGACCGTCAGGCCGTCTTTATGCCGGGCCTTGCCATCCTTTGCGGGGTGTTCGATTCACTGGCAATTAAGGAACTGCGCCTTTCAGATGGGGCGTTGCGTGAAGGCGTGCTGTATGAAATGGAAGGCCGCTTCCGCCATGACGATATTCGCAGCCGTACCGCAGAAAGTCTTGCCAGTCAGTATCACATTGACCGTGAGCAGGCTCGCCGCGTGCTGGACACCACCAATCACATTTATGAGCAGTGGCTGGAGCAGAATCCTAAACAGGCACATCCGCAGCTTGCGGCGCTGTTAAAGTGGTCTGCGATGCTGCATGAAGTGGGGTTGAACATTAATCACAGCGGGATGCATCGTCATTCGGCCTACATCCTGCAAAACAGTGATTTGCCCGGTTTTAATCAGGAACAACAAACCCTGATTGCCACGCTGGTTCGCTACCATCGCAAAGGGGTAAAGCTCGACGATTTGCCGCGCTTTACGCTGTTTAAGAAGAAGCAGTTCCTGCCGATGATCCAACTGCTGCGCCTCGGCGTGCTGTTGAATAATCAGCGCCAGGCAACCACCACACCGCCGACGTTAAAACTCACGACGGAAGCCAATCACTGGACGCTCTGCTTCCCGCACGACTGGTTTACCCAGAACGCGCTGGTGCTGCTCGATTTGGAAAAAGAGCAGCAATACTGGCAGGGCGTGACTGGCTGGATGCTGAAAATTACGGAAGAAGAATCACCAGATATCGCGGCCTGACGCCGGTTTATCTTTCTGTTCGGCAACCAGATTCGCTAACGGTTCTGGTTTGCCGATACAGAAGCCCTGCAGGTAATCAATCCCCAGTCCTAACGCCGCTTCCCGAATCTCTTCCGTTTCAACATACTCCGCGACAACCTGCATGTTCTTCATTCTTGCCAGATGGCAAATCGAAGAGACAATCTGGTAATCGAGGCTGCTTGAAAGCAGGTTCATGATAAAGCTGCCGTCAATTTTGAGGATATCCGCGCTCACTTTTTTCAGGCGCGCATAGCTGGCATACCCCGTACCAAAATCGTCGATGGCAATTCTGCAGCCCAGCGCCCGTAGCTGTTCCATGTTCTGACTGGCTTGCTCAGGATGGCTCAGTGACTGGCTCTCAGTTATTTCAAAAATAACCTGCCAGCCCTGGATATTGTACCGTTTGAGGTGTTCCTCCACGGTTTTGGGGAACCGCGAGCCACAGGCCGATGAAGGCGAGATGTTAATCGACAATCTTAAGCCCGGCAGGGCATTGCGATGCTGGTCCATAAAGCGCAACGTATTGTCGAGCACCCATAAATCAATTCGCGATGAAAGACCGAACTCATGCGCGACGGGCAGGAAGTCGTCCGGCGCGATAAGCTGGCCGTCTTCGCCTTCCAGGCGCAACAGAACCTCATGATAGCTATCGCCACGAATCCCAACGATGGGCTGCGCCATCAGCTGGAATTTACCGTGTTCCAGCGCCAGCTGCAGATGATTCATCATCATTACTTTGTCTCTAAGACGCTGCTGCAGATGCATGGCATTTCGGTGCTGCAAACTTTCCGGCGAACCGGTGACTAACGATAAATTAGCAATCGTACTGAGTTCGCCAAGCAACATCGGCAACTGCATTACCGGGCTGCGAACGTGGCAGTAACTGACTCCGACGTTCGGTTGCAGCGGCATTCCGTCCCAGACAAAGCGGAATTTTTTGATGCGTTCATCGATCGCCTGAATACGTGACTCATGCCCTTCGGTATTCAGACGGATAACCAAATCATGCCCGGAAAGCTGGTACACACTTTCACCCGGCAGCAGTTCAGGCTCCAGCCATTTACCCAGATTTTGTTTGTACTGAATGCGCACCATCATGCCGTAGTGGCGACCCAGCACTTCAAGTTCAGGAACGCGTAAGAAGCACAGCACCGACCATGGCGTGGCAGCCAGTTTGCGGCTCAGCGCCCACAGATTCGGCATCTGCACGACAGGATCGATATACGCCATGCGCCTTACCCGGGCGTGGATATTGCGTTGCTGCGTGGCCAGCATTGCCATGTAAACCACAATAAACGAGAACACCAGATAGCTGGAGGAGGTGATCGCCAGCTGATTGCTGTAGCTCGGGTAAATCGGCATGTAGCGATAATAGAAGTGAATGCTCACAATCAGAACTATCGTCCAGACCAGGGACATCAACCGGTAGCCAAAACGCATTGAGCCCCACAGCATGACCGGCAGCAGCAGCGACAGCGTGTAGTTAGTCGTAAAAATCGACGCGGCATTGGCGTTGGGGATCAGCAACAGGCCCATGATGATCATCAGCAGCACCGACCACACCACCATTTCGGTCATCGTAACTTTACGGTCGATTTGCAAACGAAGCTGCGAGACAAAAGCGCGAAGATGCTTTGGATTGCGAATGATGCGGATAATCAAATAACACATCGGCACGCCGGTCAGGCAACCCACCAGCATTGACTGGTAGTTGATCAAACTGTGCAGGGTTAAAGGCCCGGTACTCGCCGTGGAGATCCTTGCGGGTAATATCCCAAAGAAAACGGAGAAGAGCAGGATGAGCTGAAAAATGCTTGCCGGAAAAAACACCTGCCAAAACAGCCGCTGCAACATCAGACGATCGGTGCCGTAGGAAATGTGGTTGCGCCGTGGAGCGAACACGCGATAGCCGCCCCAGCTCAGGATAATGGGGATTAAGAAATGACAGATGATGCCGAGTTTTTCAGGCGCGCTCATACCGTGGCCGATGATCAGCCAAATGCCTAACACAATCCCAGGGAGCGCTTCCCAGCCAAAAAACAGCATAAAGCTGAGCAGCAGGGCTAATGGCAGGTAATAAAGCGCGACAATGCCGCCGTCAATGCGGGTGAAGGTGTTCGCGCAGCGGGCAAGAGGCAACAGAAGCGTGGGCAGAAACAGGGGAAGCCCCCACCACTTATCCCGATTCTTTTTATAATATTCAGTTAACTGCATATTTGCTCAACAGAAACCCCAACTCCTGATGGGCAGATTCAGACAGGCATCCCACCTGACATAAGTTCACCGCGATGACTTTACTGCGCGGAGCTGGACAGGGGATTGTAATGAGCATTGGGGCTTAATATTTGACTTAGATCAATAAAACCGGTTTCAGTTTTGATTAAAGAGATTCAAGTTTGGCCTTCTGCGGTGATGAAGCCACCGACAGTCAATTTGAACATATTTTATTCAATTGTTAATTGACCCTGCCGTCCTGCTGTGCCTTAATGGGCTCATCGCCCGATATCAGGTATGCTAAAAGGACCCCTTAAGTGAGCCAGGCTACGCCAATGCGCAAACGAAACCAGTTCAACACTCGTATGACGCGGATTATTATTCTTATCAGCTTCCTCTTTTTCGCAGGCCGCTTTATCTACTCGTCTATCGGCGCGTGGTACCATCACCAGGACAAACAAGCCGCACAACAATCCAGCCAGGTGACTGAAACACCCGTTCGCGACGAGCAAGACTGACCACAATTGGGTACAGATAGCCTCCTGACGGCCATGTAGCCGTAGCAAGATCATTCCGAAAACACTTTCCTGTCTTCCTGTATTGGCCGCAGCATTTGCATCCTTTGGAAAAACCAAGCACGATAAAGATGCCTACTTAACGACCAGCCATACAGGGAGATGTATGAAAAAAGTGCTCAATACTTTTCTGCCGCTGTACACCACTACCCTGTTGATGCTGCTCGGCTCAGGCCTGCTGACGACCTATATCTCTTTACGTCTTGCGCATGAAGAAGTCAGCGGTACCTTAATCGGGGCTATCACCGCAGCGAACTATCTGGGTTTAGTCATCGGCGGAAAAGTCGGCCACAACCTCATTGCCCGCGTCGGGCATATTCGCGCTTATGTGGCCTGTGCAGGGATCATCACCGCCTCGGTGGTCGGGCACGGACTCAGCGAGTTTATCCCTCTATGGATTTTTCTGCGATTAATCATCGGCCTGTGCATGATGTGTCAGTACATGGTGCTGGAAAGCTGGCTTAACGACCAGGCTGAGTCATCACAGCGCGGTGCCATTTTCGGCCTTTATATGGTCGCGACTTATTTAGGTCTGTGCGGAGGCCAGGTCATCCTGATCATGGCCGCCGGTATGGGTCCAGCCATGCTGCTGATTGTGGCTCTGTGCTTCGCGTTATGTCTCGTCCCCATTGCACTCACTACCCGAACCACCGCACACCCGATGTCCCCTGCCCCGATGGAACTCGGCTACTTCTTCAAAGCCATTCCTAAGCTGCTGGCCGCCACGCTGGTGATGGGAATGGCAGCAGGCTCTTTCTATGGCCTTGCTCCGGTGTTTGCCATTTCGCAGGGCTTGAGCACGCAGCAAATCGGGCTGTTCATGGGAGTCACGATTTTCGCCGGGATGGTGTCTCAGTTCCCATTGAGCTGGTTATCCGACAGATATGACCGCCAACACCTGCTGTTTTATACCGCCCTGCTGTTTGCCGCCGCTTCACTGCCGCTTTCGCTGTTTCCGCATCTGGGCTATTACTGGGTGCTGGGCATGGCTTTTCTTTCCAGCATGGCGATGTTCTCCCTTTATCCGTTGGGCGTGGCCATTGCCAACGATCGCGTCGCCCCAGAACGTCGAGTGTCGCTGACAGCCTGTCTGCTGATGGCCTTCGGTGTGGGCGCATGTATCGGGCCCCTGATCACCGGCGCAATCATGCAGCCGTTTGGCGGGAATGTGCTGTATCTGTGCTTTACCCTTTGCGGCGTGATTATCGGCAGCATCAGTTGGATCAGAAAACGCCAGCCAGAAATCATCGTCGATGCCCCAATGCCTCACGTGGTGATGCCAGACAGTCTGACTTCTTCACCGCTTGCCGTCGCCCTTAATCCTGGAATAGACGAAGAGGTGATTCAGGAAGTAATGGCAGAGACTCCCGCTGAGGATGAGAAGGTTGAAGAACCGGTCAGCTAGTCGTCACCACTCAGACAAAAAAAACCTCTGACAAGCAGAGGTTTTGATTTTGTAGGCCGGGTAAGCGTCAGCGCCACCCGGCATGTCTCATGCGGAAATCATTCCCACTCAATCGTCGCTGGCGGCTTACCGCTGATGTCGTACACCACGCGGGAAATGCCGTTCACTTCGTTGATGATGCGGTTGGACACGCGGCCGAGGAAATCGTACGGCAGATGCGCCCAGTGTGCAGTCATGAAGTCGATGGTTTCAACGGCACGCAGGGAAACAACCCAGTCGTATTTACGGCCATCGCCCATCACGCCTACGGAACGCACTGGCAGGAACACGGTGAACGCCTGGCTCACTTTGTTGTACAGATCAGCTTTGTGCAGTTCTTCGATGAAGATAGCGTCCGCACGGCGCAGCAGGTCGCAGTACTCTTTCTTCACTTCGCCCAGCACACGCACACCGAGGCCTGGGCCCGGGAACGGGTGACGGTACAGCATGTCGTACGGCAGGCCCAGTTCCAGACCAATTTTACGCACTTCATCTTTGAACAGCTCACGCAGCGGTTCAACCAGACCCATCTTCATCTCTTTCGGCAGGCCGCCCACGTTGTGGTGAGATTTGATGACGTGTGCTTTACCGGTCGCGGAAGCGGCAGATTC
Organism: Scandinavium sp. NPDC088450; assembly: GCF_044900545.1. Classification (NCBI taxonomy): domain Bacteria; kingdom Pseudomonadati; phylum Pseudomonadota; class Gammaproteobacteria; order Enterobacterales; family Enterobacteriaceae; genus Scandinavium; species Scandinavium sp. NPDC088450. The sequence continues at coordinate 28,059 of NZ_JBJDNI010000014.1, forward strand.
GATAACGTCAGGATAAATAGTCCCCTGCGCCAGCCACTTCACGTCTTCCAGCTTCAGTGCTTCTTCGTCGAACACTTCGACGAACACTCGGCCGATGATTTTACGTTTCGCTTCCGGGTCATTCTCGCCCGCCAGCGCGTCGAGGAAGCGTTTTTCGCCTTCGACGTGAACGATGTTCAGACCAAAGTGGTCACCGAACATGTCCATAACTTGCTGCGCTTCATTCAGACGCAGCAGGCCGTTATCCACGAATACGCAGGTCAGGTTTTTACCGATAGCGCGGTGCAGCAGCATGGCGGTCACGGAAGAATCCACGCCACCAGAGAGGCCGAGGATCACTTTATCGTCGCCCACTTGCTGACGAATACGCTCAACCGCATCGTCGATAATCTTGGCTGGCGTCCACAGTGCTTCGCACTGGCAGATATCAATGACGAAGCGCTCAAGCATGCGCAGCCCCTGACGGGTGTGGGTCACTTCCGGGTGGAACTGCACGCCGTAGAAGCGTTTTTCTTCATTCGCCATGATCGCGAACGGGCAGCTCTCGGTGCTGGCAACGGTGACGAAATCAGCCGGGATAACCGTCACTTTATCGCCGTGGCTCATCCACACGTCCAGCAGCGCTTTTCCGTCTGCGGTCAGGGAATCTTCGATGCCGCGAACCAGGGCGCTGTCAGTCTGCACTTCAACCTGAGCGTAGCCGAATTCACGTTCGTTTGAACCTTCAACGTGGCCACCTAACTGCATAGCCATGGTCTGCATGCCGTAGCAAACGCCAAACACGGGCACGCCAGCCTGGAACACATATTCCGGGGCGCGCGGGCTGCCTGCTTCAGTGGTGCTTTCCGGGCCGCCGGAGAGGATGATGCCGCTCGGATTGAACTCACGAATCTGTGCTTCGGTAACGTCCCAGGCCCACAGCTCGCAGTAAACACCGAGTTCACGCACACGGCGCGCAACCAGTTGGGTGTACTGAGAACCAAAATCGAGGATAAGAATGCGATGCTTATGAATATTGTCGGTCATTGACGGTAATTCCAGGGCAAGTGAAACAAAATCAAAGCGCCCGGCATTAAGCCGGGCGCGGAAATAATCAAGAACCCATGCGGTAGTTCGGGGACTCTTTGGTGATCGTCACGTCGTGTACGTGGCTTTCCTGAATGCCCGCGCCGCTGATGCGGACGAACTCAGCCTGCGTGCGCAGCGCGTCGATAGTACCACAGCCGGTCAGGCCCATGCAGGAGCGCAAGCCGCCCATCTGCTGGTGAATGATCTCTTTCAGGCGACCTTTGTACGCCACGCGACCTTCGATACCTTCCGGAACCAGTTTGTCGGCAGCGTTATCGCTCTGGAAGTAACGGTCAGAAGAACCTTTGGACATCGCGCCCAGGGAACCCATACCGCGGTAAGATTTGTAAGAACGGCCCTGGTAAAGTTCGATTTCACCCGGGGATTCTTCAGTACCCGCCAGCATGGAGCCCACCATCACCGCTGCTGCACCTGCTGCGATAGCTTTAGCGATATCACCGGAGAAACGGATACCACCATCGGCGATAACAGGAATGCCTGTGCCTTCCAGCGCTTCAACTGCGTCAGAAACGGCGGTGATCTGAGGAACACCCACGCCAGTGACGATACGAGTCGTACAGATAGAACCAGGGCCGATACCGACTTTCACTGCACTTACGCCAGCGTCTGCCAGGGCACGCGCACCAGCACCCGTCGCTACGTTACCCCCGATGATTTGCAGGTTCGGGTATTTAGCACGGGTTTCACGAATACGTTGCAGAACACCTTCAGAATGACCGTGAGAGGAGTCGATCAGCAGAACGTCAACGCCTGCGGCAACCAGCGCATCCACGCGCTCTTCGTTACCAGCACCAGCGCCAACAGCCGCGCCCACACGCAGACGACCCTGCTCATCTTTACAAGCGTTAGGTTTACGCTCTGCTTTCTGGAAATCTTTTACGGTGATCATGCCGATCAGATGGAAGCTGTCATCCACCACCAGCGCTTTTTCGACACGCTTTTCATGCATTTTCGCAAACACGACTTCACGCGCTTCGCCTTCGCGTACGGTCACCAGACGCTCTTTCGGCGTCATGTAGACGGTAACGGGCTGGTTCAGATCAGTCACGAAACGCACGTCGCGGCCAGTAATGATGCCCACCAGTTCGTTGTTTTCTGTTACCACCGGGTAGCCTGCGAAACCATTGCGAGCGGTCAGCTCTTTCATTTCAGCCAGGGTTGTGGTTGGCAGAACGGTTTGCGGGTCGGTTACCACGCCAGACTCATATTTCTTCACGCGGCTAACTTCTTCTGCCTGACGCTCAATAGACATGTTTTTGTGAATAAAGCCGATGCCGCCTTCCTGCGCCAGGGCAATGGCCAGGCGTGCTTCAGTCACGGTATCCATGGCTGCGGAGAGCATAGGAATATTCAGACGAATAGATTTAGTCAGTTGAGTGCTGAGATCAGCGGTATTCGGCAGAACAGTGGAATGAGCGGGAACGAGGAGGACGTCGTCAAACGTCAGTGCTTCTTTGGCGATACGTAGCATGGGCAATATCTCTACCTGGGTGGTTAATAAATATTGCCGTGGCATTATACAGAGCGTAATCGGTTGCATCCACACTTTTTTGCAATTAATCCTTGCGATTACCTCTGAGCAGGTTACTATCGACTGAATAACCTGCTGATTTAGAATTTGATCTCGCTCACATGTTACCCTCTCAATCCCCCGCAATTTATACCGTCAGCCGCCTGAATCAGACGGTGCGACTGCTGCTTGAGCAGGAAATGGGCCAGGTGTGGATCAGCGGCGAAATCTCCAACTTTTCTCAGCCCTCCTCCGGTCACTGGTATTTCACCCTGAAAGACGATAACGCTCAGGTGCGCTGTGCAATGTTCCGCAACAGCAATCGCCGGGTCACGTTTCGTCCTCAGCACGGCCAGCAAGTTCTGGTTCGCGCCAATATCACGCTGTATGAACCCCGAGGTGATTATCAAATCATCGTCGAGAGCATGCAGCCTGCCGGGGAAGGTTTACTTCAGCAAAAATACGAGCAGCTGAAAACGCAGCTCTCCGCGGAAGGTCTATTCGATCAGCAATTTAAGCAACCACTTCCCTCACCTGCGCATTGCGTAGGCGTTATCACTTCGAAAACCGGTGCGGCGCTGCACGATGTTTTGCATGTCCTTAAACGCCGTGATCCGTCGCTCCCCGTGGTGATTTACCCAACGGCTGTTCAGGGTGAAGATGCGCCTGCACAAATCGTTCGAGCCATCGAACTGGCGAATCTGCGCGAAGAATGTGATGTGCTGATCGTTGGGCGCGGCGGCGGTTCGCTGGAAGATTTATGGAGCTTTAACGACGAACGCGTAGCCCGGGCGATTTTCGCCAGCCGCATTCCGGTTGTGAGCGCTGTCGGCCATGAAACAGACGTCACTATCGCAGATTTCGTGGCAGATTTGCGTGCTCCCACACCTTCTGCGGCGGCTGAAATTGTCAGCCGTAATCAGCTGGAGCTGTTACGTCAGGTGCAGTCAGCCCAACAGCGGCTGGAAATGGCGATGGACTACTTCCTTGCTAACCGTAACCGTCGTTTCAGCTTGTTGCATCATCGTCTGCAACAACAGCACCCGCAGCTTCGGCTGGCGCGTCAGCAAACCGTGCTCGACAGACTGCGCCAGCGCATGAACGTTGCGCTCGACAGCCAGTTGAAAAAGGCAACCTTACGCCAGCAGCGCGTGACACAACGTCTTAATCAACAGAATCCTCAGCCACGTATTCATCGTGCGCAGACGCGCATTCAGCAACTGGAATACCGTTTGTCGCAGACGATTCGAGCCCAACTCAGCAGCACACGTGAACGTTTTGGCAATGCCGTGACGCATCTGGAAGCCGTGAGCCCGCTCTCGACGCTGGCTCGTGGCTACAGCGTAACCACCGCCGCGGATGGCAAGCTGGTCAAACAGGCGAAACAGTTGAAGGCGGGAGAAACGCTGACCACGCGTCTGGCAGATGGCGTGGTGGAAAGCGAAGTTACCAAAATTACCCCAGTGAAAAAAACTCGCACCCGTAAAGTTTAACCACTTTGCCGGGCGGCACTGCGTTTGCCCGGCCTACAAAACCCCGCAGGCCGGAACAGTGGCAACTGTTATTGAGCGGCCAACACAAACTCCACGCGTTTTTTCGAAATCAGTCCGTGTCCGTTCTGGCAGAAATAATCTACCGCTCCGCAGGCTTTTAGCACTTCCAGCGGCTTATGGCAGTCCGGACACAACGCGGTCAGCGTGAAATCCTGTGAGCACTTCGCGCAATGCGCTTTATCGCCCTGCTGTTCCAGCGGGCCATGACAAACCGGGCAAGTCAGTTCCATCGTTAACTCCAAAGTCAGGCTGATATCATCGGGCTATTTTATCACAGCCCTCAATGCGGGCCGCGCAGTTGCTGCTGCAATTGCAGTAAAGCGGTCACTTCCGCGATACGACGCTGTGTGAACTGGCTTATCTGCTGCGGCGCACGACGAAACAGGCTGTTCTCACCCAAAATCATGCGTTGCAGACAGCGTTCATAAACCGGGCCGTTCAATGTCCAGCGCTGTACAGTTTCGCCCTTAATCACTTCCAGTACTTCCCCGCTGGCGCTGCGGTCCTGACTCAACACCGTGCCATCTCGCAGAGACACACGAATGCCTTTTTGGCCACCAGACGGTCCGGCGTATTTATTCAGCCAGATATCAAAAGGCACGCCGCTGATTTCACCTTGCAGATGCGCGCGCCCTTCCGCAGTGGTGAAGTCGCCCTGATCAATCGGCTTGCCCAGCCTGTCACTGGCCTCCGTCAGAGTAAGCACTAACTGATTGTTCGCGCCTGCCGCCGCAAGCGTTTCATGCATCATCGCCAGCACGTGGGTACCGATATCGACAATCACACCGTCCGGGTGACGCAGCGTGCGGGTATCCGGTTCGCCGGTGGCAAAATTCAGCGCTATCGGCTCGCCTTGCTCGTTAAAACCGCTTGGCTCCTGCAGGAAACCTTCGATTTTCACGACATCGGCAAGAGAGGTGATCAATGGCCCTGTCGCGGAAGCACCTGCTTCTGGCTGCCAGTCATTTTCAAGCTTGCCGTGAATCAGTTGTGTAACGCCGTCTCGCGCCATCCAGTGATCCAACGCCAGTACACGGTCTCGATTTTCGGGCAGCGTCAGTAACGCCTGAAGTTGCTCAAGCTGCGCAAGGCTCGCGGCAACGGGTTTCTCTACCACTATGCGGGGAATATCTGATTGAAGCGCCTGCTCAAGCACGGGCAAGTGCCAGAGTGAGGAGGTGGTGATAAACAACGTATCAAGAGGCTCGGCAAGAAGTGCGGCGAGAGAGGCGCAGCGGTTTACGCCGCGGGGTTGCCGTTCAGGTTGAATATCAAACCCTGAACAGCGTAAGGAAGCATCAAAGAGGCGGTGTAATGCGGGTAAATACGCTGTCTCCAGGACAGCACCAAGACCAATAAATCCTACGTGCATCTTTCACCTCGTTCATTGGATTACCGGGGGCCTATCCTACCCCCGGCAAGACCAAATGACACTCAGGCGTTGGTTACCGATTTTTGCTCAGGCTTGGTCTGAACGTTTTCCAGCATCCGGCGAACCGGAACGATGAGGATAATCAGCACCGCAGCACAAATCAGCAGGGCGATTGAGCAGCGAGCAAAGAGATCAGGCAGCATATCCAGCTGATCCGCTTTCACGTGACCGCCAATCAGGCCAGCTGCGAGGTTGCCCAACGCGCTTGCGCAGAACCAAAGCCCCATCATCTGACCGCGCATTCTTTCCGGTGCCAGCAGCGTCATGGTTGCCAGACCAATCGGGCTCAGACACAGCTCACCCAGCGTCAGCATCAGGATACTGCCGACCAGCCACAGTGGAGAGACGCCCGCGCCACCGTTGCTCAGCACGTCCTTTGCAGCAAGCATCATCAGGCCAAAGCCCGCGGCCGCAAACAAAATGCCGATGACAAACTTAGTAATACTGCTCAGGCGGACGTTTTTACGTGCCAGCATCGGCCAGGCCCAGCTGAATACAGGCGCCAGCAGGATAATAAACAGGGCGTTGATGGACTGGAACCAGACCGCCGGGATTTCAAAATCACCGATCATACGGTTAGTGTAATCGTTGGCGAACAGGTTAAAAGAGGTCGGCTTTTGTTCGAACGCAGACCAGAAGAAGGCAGCAGAAACCAGCAGAATAAAGCAGACCAGCAATCTGGCGCGCTCTTTTCGGGTCAGGCCAGCAAACGCAAACAGATAAATAAAGTACAGCGCGACCGACGCCGCAATCACGTAGACCAGCGTGCTGGCAACGGCGACAGGATTAATGACAATCACGCCCATAGAAATCAGCGCGACAATAATCGCCACACCCACGGCTAAAGCCAGTAACCAGCCGCCCACACCGTTTTTCTTCGCAACCGGACTGTTCCAGGTGGAATCCAGGCCCACTTCACTGTCGTAGCGTTTCATCGCCGGGACCGCAAAGACGCGGAAAATAACCAGTGCCACCAACATACCAATACCGCCGATACCAAAGCCCCAGTGCCAGCCGTGGGTTTTAATCAACCAGCCGGAAATCAACGGCGCGATGAACGACCCCATGTTGATACCCATGTAGAACAGCGAGAAACCACCGTCACGGCGTGCATCGCCCTTTTTATACAGGGTGCCCACCATGACCGAGATACAGGTCTTGAACAGGCCAGAGCCGAGCACAATAAACATCAGGCCGATGAAGAACAGGCTGTCGCCCATCATGGCGGACAGAGCAATCGACAGGTGACCCAGCGCAATCAGGATGGAACCGTACCAGACCGCTTTTTGTTGCCCCAACCAGTTGTCGGCTAACCAACCACCGGGCAAGGCAGCCAGATACATGCTGCCAGCGAAAATGCCGACGATAGCTGAAGCGTTCTCACGCGCCAGCCCCATGCCGCCGTCATAGACGGTCGCCGCCATAAACAGGATCAGTAAAGGACGAATGCCATAGAACGAGAACCGCTCCCACATTTCCGTGAAGAACAGTGAGCCAAGTGGATAAGGATGACCGAAGAACGTTCGGCTTTCGTTTTTACTACCAGAGGAATACATAAACTCTCCCAACTAAGGATGTTGTCGCGTTTGCAAGCACCGATTTGCCCGTCAGCCAGTTATTTATCCGGCCATTCGTTGACAATCGGCGAAGTATTATTTAACCATTTGATAACCTGGCGCCAGCTTTATCTGGTGAGCGGCCAGGGACTTTAAGATGAAAATTCGACGTTTGTCTATTTTCTTAGATTTTATGTTGGCACAAAAGGGATAGTGATTGACATTATCAGGACTAATACAAACCGCAATAATGTGTGAGGAAGGCGAATGAAAAAGCCCGCAAGAATGCGGGCTTTGACAGAACGCGGCAAATCGCGAGGGTGCGTTATTTGCCTTTTTTGATGTGCTTAATCAGACGCTTACGTTTACGCATCTGGTTTGGTGTCAGCGTGTTGCGCTTGTTGGCAAACGGGTTCTCGCCTTCCTTGAACTGAATGCGGATAGGCGTGCCCATCACGTCCAGTGATTTACGGAAGTAGTTCATCAGATAGCGTTTGTAGGAGTCCGGCAGGTCTTTCACCTGGTTGCCGTGAATCACCACAATCGGCGGGTTGTAACCGCCAGCATGCGCGTACTTCAGCTTCACGCGACGGCCACGGACCAGCGGTGGCTGGTGATCGTCTGCGGCCATGTTCATGATGCGGGTCAGCATCGCGGTGCTCTGACGTTTGGTTGAGCTGTCGTAAGCTTCGCGAACGGATTCAAACAGGTTACCTACGCCACTGCCGTGCAATGCGGAGATAAAGTGCACACGCGCAAAGTCGATAAAGCCCAGACGGAAGTCGAGGGTCTCTTTGACCTGCTCACGCACTTCGTTGCTCAGGCCATCCCATTTGTTGACCACGATGACCAGTGAGCGCCCACTATTGAGGATAAAGCCCAGCAGCGAGAGATCCTGATCGGAAATGCCTTCGCGAGCATCGATAACCAGCATCACTACGTTGGCGTCTTCAATCGCCTGCAGCGTTTTGATAACGGAGAATTTCTCAACGGTATCCGTAATTTTACCGCGCTTACGCACCCCGGCGGTGTCGATCAGAACGTATTCACGTTCATCGCGTTCCATCGGAATGTAGATACTGTCGCGAGTGGTACCCGGCATGTCGTAAACAACGACGCGGTCTTCACCGAGAATACGGTTAGTTAGCGTTGACTTACCGACGTTAGGACGGCCAACGATAGCCAGTTTGATGGGCAGGCTGCGCGGGTCGAAATCGTCTTCCGGCTCTTCCGCTTCTTCGCCATTCTGCTCGGCTTCGAACTGCGCCCAGTATTCAGCGTCTTCGTCCACTTCTTCCGCTGGCGCAATTTCTTCCATAAACGGCAGCAAGGCTTCTTCAATCAGGCTGGTGACACCACGGCCGTGTGAAGCGGCGATCGGGTGGATATTGCCTAAGCCGAGACACCAGAAATCGGCCATCGCCTGATCCGGGTCGATACCGTCCGTTTTGTTTGCCACCAGGAAAGTTGGCTTTTCACGGGAGCGCAGGTGTTTGGCAATCGCCACGTCTGCAGGCATCAGGCCAGCGCGGGCATCAACCATAAACAGCACGACGTCCGCTTCTTCAATCGCCAGCAGGGACTGTTCCGCCATGCGGGTTTCCACACCTTCTTCGGTGCCGTCGATACCGCCGGTATCGATACAGATAAACTCGCGGCCTTCCACTTCAGCACGACCGTACTTACGGTCACGAGTCAGACCCGGGAAATCCGCGACCAGCGCATCTCGAGTACGCGTCAGGCGGTTGAACAGCGTGGATTTTCCAACGTTAGGGCGCCCGACAAGCGCGACCACAGGTACCATGATAAATGCCTCATTAATTCTAAAAACAGTAAAACGGCCCCTGCTTCAAACAGGAGCCGTCTTGCAATGCAAACCGCAAAAAGACTTAGCGCGTAATAGCGTACAGCGTGCCGTCTTTCGCCTGGATAACCAGTTGACCGTCAGCCTGTACGGGCTCGGTCAGGAAACCAGAGCTGTCTACTTTTTGCTGAGCGACAAAGTGTCCGTCCTGCGGGTCCAGCCAGTGCATGTAGCCTTCGCTATCACCGACGACCAGACTTCCATTATACAACACCGGAGCGGTCAGCAGGCGGTGCAACAGATCGCTTTGTGTCCACAGCGTTACGCCACCGTCAGTGCTGAGTGCCAGCACGCGGTCATTCTGATCGACCAGATAGATACGGTTGCCATCAACGACAAAATCGTTCACCGAACCCAGCTCACGTTTCCACATGATCTGGCCGCTGCGCAGATCCAGCGCCGTCAGGTTACCGTTGTAAGCCAGTGCATAAACAACGCCATCTACGATAACCGGCGTGGTGTCGACATCGCTAAGACGATCGATTTCGGTTGGGCCAGTGGCCTGAGAAATACGTTGCTGCCAAATCAGCTGACCTTGCTGCATCAGCACGGCGTTAACGCGACCGTTATCACCGCCGACAATCGCCGCACCAAAGGCTGTTGCCGGTGCAGATTCGCCGCGCAGAGAGAGCGCAGGCATATCGAGGTTAACCGTCCACTTAATCGCACCGTCGCTTTCATTCAGCGCCTGCAACTGACCGTTGCTGGTGTGAATCAGCACCATGCCATCGCTGACAACCGGGCGAGACAGTGCTTCACCGGCAACGCGAGTTTGCCAGGCAACGCTACCGTCGCTGCTGTTCAGGGCATAAACCTGAGCTTTTTCAGAGCCGATATAGACGTGGCCGCCGGCAACAGTCACACCGCCAGAAAGCAGCGCAGGTGCACGAGAGAACCAGCCATCTTTTTCAGCCAGGTTCACAGACCAGACTTCTTTCCCGTCATTGGCGTTAACCGCCTTCACGGTACCGTTACGGTCTGCCGCGTAGACGTTGCCATCGGCAATCGCCGGATGCAGGTTAGAGTAGTAATCACCAATACCGCTACCTACGGATGTGCTCCAGGAAGTAGACGGCGTAAACTGGTTTTCAACCGTTGGCAGCGGGGACATTTTGACCACGTCTTCTTCGCCGCTAAACAGTGAACAACCGCTCAATAACGTAACAGACAGCAGTCCTGGCAAAAGTAATTTACGCAATTGCATCGAGTCCCTCTCAGATGGACAAATTATTCATTTTCATGCGCATCATTTCGCTGAGCGCAGGTGAAGCATTACTTTTCACGCCAGCTTCCCAGGCGGCGCGAGCCCCCTGCTTGTCGCCTTTGCTTAACAGAATTTCACCGCGTAAATCCGCGACAATGGCAGCCCAACCTTCCCCTTTAATCCCTTCGAGGGTTTTTAAGGCGGCATCAGGCTGTTTCATCTGCAACTGCACACGGGCCAGGCGCATGTTGATAACGGATTTCAGGTTATCGTCAGACGCAGCGGCTAAGCCAAGCTGCAACTGTTTTTCTGCCTTGTCCAACTGGTTAGCATCAACAAACTGCTGTGCCAGTTCGAGTCCGGCAAATGCACCGTAGGTGTTCTTCTCGCTCGCTGCGAATTTTTCCGCAGCAGCAAAGGTTTCTGGCTTGTTCGCCTTCACCGCTGCCACGGCAGTTTCATAAGCCTGTGAAGACTCGCGGGAGGTATTTTCCTGATGCGAGTTCCAGTAGCGCCAGCCAACCAGCGCCCCAATACCCAGAATCACGCCTACCGCCAGCGCTTTGCCATTCTCAGCAAAGAAATTCTTAATGGCGTCGACCTGTTCGTTTTCGTTACTGTAGACTTCCACGCAGTTCTTCTCCTGAATAATTTTCCCGGGCGATTAACCCAGCAATGTGCGCAAATGCGCGGCAACGCTGTCCTGCGTTACAGTCGTCTGCTCACCAGAGCGCAAATCTTTCACCACCACATTGCGGTCTGCCACTTCAGATTCGCCCAGTACCAGTGCGACGCGAGCGCCCCATTTATCTGCACGAGCAAACTGCTTCTTGAAGTTACCACCACCATGGTTGGTCATCAGCTTGATGCCAGGCAGCTCATCACGTACCGCTTCCGCCAGACGCAATGCGGCTGACTGAGTATCGGCCCCAGAGGCTACCAGGTATATATCGACAACAGGTTCGGCTTTAAATTCCGGATTAACCGCCTGAACCAGCAAAACTAATCGCTCAAGACCCATCGCAAAGCCAACAGCCGGCGTTGCACGCCCGCCTAATTGCTCAACCAGACCGTCATAACGACCACCGGCACAGACAGTGCCCTGAGAGCCGAGGCTGCTGGTGACCCACTCAAACACAGTGCGGTTGTAGTAGTCGAGGCCACGTACCAGACGCTGATTCACGGTGTAGGCAATGCCTGCCGCATCCAGCAAGGCACAAAGACCTGCAAAGTGTTCGCGAGATTCTTCGTCCAGATAATCGCCAAGCGCTGGCGCGTTATCCAACAGCGCCTGCACGTCCGGGTTCTTGGAATCCAGCACACGCAGCGGGTTGGTATACATACGACGTTGACAGTCTTCATCGAGCTTGTCTTTGAACTGCTCAAGATAAGCGACCAGCGCATCACGATAGTTCGCACGCGCTTCCAGAGAACCGATGGAGTTCAGTTCCAGGCTAACATGCTCAGAAATGCCCAGCGCACGCCACCAGCGGGCCGTCAGCATAATCAGCTCGGCGTCAATGTCCGGGCCTTGCAGGCCAAACACTTCACAACCCAACTGATGGAATTGGCGGTAACGCCCTTTCTGCGGACGTTCGTGGCGGAACATCGGACCGATGTACCACAGACGCTGTTCCTGATTGTACAGAAGACCATGTTCGATGCCGGCGCGTACACAGCCCGCAGTGCCTTCAGGACGCAGGGTCAGGCTGTCGCCATTGCGGTCCTCAAAGGTGTACATCTCTTTTTCAACCACGTCGGTGACTTCACCGATAGCGCGTTTGAATAACGGGGTCTGCTCTACAATCGGCAAACGGATTTCGCTGTAACCGTAGCTGCCGAGCACCTGTTTCAGCGTGCCTTCAATGCGCTGCCAAAGAGCGGTATCGCCCGGCAGGTAATCGTTCATGCCGCGAATGGCTTGAATGTTTTTTGCCACGTTTTTTCTCTTTATAGATACAAAAATGAACCCTGACGCCGGTGCGCCTGCGGGTTCAATCATACACGGGAAGCGTACTGCTTCCCAAGTCGTAATGACGGACAATGCAGGTAAAAGTGTTGTTTTTCCTGCTTTGTGAGTGTCAGTTGAAAATCAATGCGTTGATTTTCTTTGTTTTGATTTCAGGGCTGGCGCGGATTCGGTGAAGAAATGAACGCCGCCCTTCATCTGGATGCTATTTTGCGTCGACCTGCTGCACGTCAATGCGACGAGCTTCGTCGAGGATGCTGGCTTTGGCACGAATACGGGCTTCAAGCTGGCTAATCATATCGTCGTTATCCAGACGATCTTTTCGCACGCCATCTTCGTACAGGCCGCTTTTCTTATTACCGCCGGTCACGCCAAGTGTGGACACCAGTGCTTCGCCCGGGCCATTCACGACACAACCGATAATGGACACATCCATTGGCGTGATAATGTCTTCCAGGCGCTGCTCCAGCGCGTTAACCGTACCGATCACATCAAATTCCTGACGTGAACAAGTTGGGCAAGCAATGAAGTTGATCCCGCGGGCACGAATGCGCAGTGACTTGAGAATGTCGAAACCGACTTTGATCTCTTCGAGAGGATCGGCAGCCAGCGAGATACGCAGCGTATCGCCGATCCCTTCTGACAGCAGTAACCCCAAACCGATCGCAGATTTCACCGCGCCAGCACGAGCCCCACCCGCTTCGGTGATCCCCAGGTGCAAAGGCTGATCGATTTGTTTCGCCAGCAGGCGGTAAGATTCCACAGCGAGGAACACATCAGACGCTTTCACACTGACTTTGAACTGATCGAAGTTCAGACGATCCAGATGATCCACGTGACGCATGGCAGATTCGAGCAGCGCCTGAGGCGTTGGCTCGCCATACTTTTCTTGCAGATCTTTTTCGAGCGATCCGGCGTTCACACCGATGCGGATAGGAATATTTTTGTCACGTGCACAGTCGACAACCATGCGAATACGTTCTTCGTTGCCGATATTGCCCGGGTTGATACGTAAACAGTCAACGCCGTATTCAGCCACTTTCAACGCAATGCGATAGTCAAAGTGGATATCAGCCACCAGCGGAACATTCACCTGCTGCTTGATGAGCTTGAAGGCTTCCGCCGCGTCCATCGTTGGAACGGAAACACGAACGATATCAGCACCGACACGTTCAAGCGCTTTGATCTGGTTGACCGTGGCTTCCACATCGGTGGTACGCGTGTTGGTCATGGACTGTACGGCGATAGGAGCCCCATCGCCAACAGGCACGTTCCCAACGTAAATGCGTGTTGATTTTCTACGTTGAATTGGGGCCTGGTTATGCATGAAAAATCTCCCGCGGTGCGCGTTTGTTACTGAGCCTGAGCCGGCGATTGTTCGGCATTAAGGGTCAAACGTGCAACCTGGTTTGTTCTGATAAAGCGGCTCAGATCAACCGGCTTACCCTGGAACTGGATCTGGACCGCTGAAGGTGCGCCAATTTTGAGTTTGTACGGTGCCTGACCAGCTAAATTGAGCGTACCGTCTTTACGTTGCAAACCGCTGAACAGCTTTTTGCCTGTCGAGTCGGTCACTTCCAACCAGCAGTCAGCGTTGAAATTCATCACCAGCGCGTTCGCGTCAGCCGTTGGCGTTACGCCAGCCTGATCGGTCGGCAGCGGAGCTGCAGGGTTAGCGGCTGGAGCAGGGGTATTAGCCGTTGCCGTGTTGTCGACGTTTGCCTGTGAAGGCGAAACAACGGCATTGTTTTGCGCGTCAGGCGTAGTCGCTGGAGCCGCTGCGTTGTTCTGTGCTGTTGCAGCAGGCGCTGCGGTTTCTGGTGCAGCCGGCTGAGTATTATCAGCCGTCGCATCGGGAGCCTGAGTTTGCGCACCGCTGGTATCCAGCGGCACATTTTGGCCGCTGTTGTTGTCGTTCGCATTCAGCTCAGCGCTGGATTGATCGGCCATGGTGGTGATTTCTTCCTGCTGCGCCTTGTGGTTCTGCCACCACCACGCGCCTGTCAGGCCAATCACCACAAACAGCACCAGCCAGGTGAAGCTCATTAACCAGCCGTCACGTTTTTTGCGACGTTTACCCAGAGACATACTCTGCCCCATGGTCACTTTTGCTGCGCGCGCTGGCATCTCTTTTGCCATCATCGGCAAAAGTTCTTCTTCAGGAATATGGACAAGACGGGCGTAGGAACGGATATAGCCTCGCAGGAACGTTGAAGCGAGCTCGGCGGGGGCCTTGTCGTCTTCAATGTCACGCACGGTGGAAACCTTCAGGCATAAGCGTTCGGCAACCGCTTGCTGGCTGAGTCCGAGTTGTTCACGGGCATTACGCAGACGCGTACCCGTAGTTTGTGCTGCTTGTTGATCTTGAGTGGCTTCAGTATTCATTCGCTACAGCTGCTGGTACGTAAATTTAAGGTTCTGGTGCGAGGTGAACCTGCACCGCGAAACATCTGATTGCCCGTCATCAGACAGGCAGTATAAAACGTATGGCTAACCTGTTGTTGCCCCGCTACATACTGCCTCAATCCTGGCAGAAACGCACCGTAATTATTAACCGGATCAGTGCGTTTCGGTTATTCCTTAAACATTTTAGTCCCTGCGCACAAAAACGTGCGTCAGAGACTGTTTATCAGACCGCCTTAACGTCGATCGGTTCACCCTGCATGCGTTTGCGCAGCGTACGCTTGGTACGATCGATAACATCGCCAGCCAGCTGACCACATGCAGCATCGATATCATCACCACGCGTTTTACGCACGATAGTGGTGAAACCATAACCCATCAACACTTTGGAGAAACGGTCGATACGGCTGTTAGAACTGCGACCATATGGCGCCCCTGGGAACGGGTTCCATGGAATCAGGTTTATCTTGCAAGGCGTGTCTTTCAGCAGTTCAGCCAACTGATGCGCGTGCTCGGTGCCATCGTTGACGTGATCAAGCATGACGTACTCAATGGTGACACGGCCCTGATTGGCGTTTGATTTTTCCAGATAACGGCGAACCGCGGCGAGGAACGTTTCGATGTTGTACTTCTTGTTAATCGGTACAATTTCGTCACGAATTTCATCGTTTGGTGCGTGCAGGGAAATCGCCAGCGCGACGTCAATCATGTCACCCAGTTTATCCAGCGCAGGAACCACGCCTGAAGTAGAAAGGGTTACGCGGCGTTTGGACAGACCAAAACCGAAATCATCAAGCATGATTTCCATCGCTGGTACAACGTTGGTCAGGTTGAGCAGCGGCTCACCCATGCCCATCATCACCACGTTGGTAATGGGACGCACACCCGTTTTCTTCTGTGCGCCGATAATTTTCGCGGCACGCCAGACCTGGCCGATAATTTCTGAAACGCGCAGGTTGCGGTTAAAGCCCTGCTGCGCCGTGGAGCAGAATTTACACTCCAGCGCACACCCCACCTGGGAAGAAACGCACAGCGTGGCGCGATCGTCTTCCGGGATGTACACGGTTTCAACGCGCTGATCGCCTACGGCAATCGCCCATTTGATGGTGCCGTCAGAAGAACGCTGCTCTTCCACCACTTCCGGAGCGCGGATTTCAGCCAGTTCTTTGAGTTTGGTGCGCAGGACTTTGTTGATGTCAGTCATCTCATCAAAGTCGTCACAGCAGTAGTGATACAACCACTTCATCACCTGATCGGCGCGGAAAGGCTTCTCGCCTAAGTTCTGGAAAAACTCACGCATCTGCTGACGGTTTAAATCCAGCAGGTTAATTTTTCCGTTTTTTTCAGGAATGGCAGGCGTGACGACTTCAGTGGTGTTAACTAAATCAGACATAATGTTTTCCGGCCTCGTTGTTACACGTTATGGCCCCTGGAGGGTTGAAAAAGAAACGCCCCGGTGAGCGGTTTGCTCGTCCGGGGGCGTTACATTGTACAAATTTTGGCGCACGGATGCCACGTTTGCACACGACATCAGTGAAATAAAGTGTAATACCCGATTAACGGGTGCGAGCGCACACTTCGCCTTCACCGAAGAAGTAGGCGATTTCACGTTTTGCAGACTCAACGGAGTCAGAACCGTGGGTGCCGTTCTCGGTGAAGCTGTCAGCGTAGTCTGCACGCAGGGTGCCAGCCAGCGCGTTCGCTGGGTTGGTTGCGCCCATCAGGTCACGGTGACGCTGCACAGCATTTTCGCTTTCCAGCACGGACACCACGATTGGGCCAGAAGTCATGAACTCAACCAGACCGTCGAAGAATGGCTTACCGTCATGTTCAGCGTAGAAGCCACGAGCCTGCTCAACGGTCAGGTGCAGCATTTTGGTACCGACAATCTTGAACCCTGCTGCTTCAAAGCGCGCAAAGATGTTGCCAATAACGTTTTTTGCCACCGCGTTCGGCTTAATGATGGAAAAAGTACGTTCAATAGCCATGATAACCTCTAAATATTGTGTTGTTGTGCATACGGACGTATGACCTGGCGCGCATTATAATGAGCAATAATCCTGCTGCCTATGGCTTAAGGTAACATTTTTTTAAAATAAGACGACTTTGAGCAACACTCACAGCCAAGACGCAAGAATCCTCTTATTGCAGGCTGAAACTCGCCGTCGCCGTTTGTCCCGCCTCGTCCATTATCACCAACTGATACTCCCCGGCATGGTCAAGCACCAACGTGGACGTATTCCCTGCCGATTCCAGTGGTTCACCGTTGAGATACCACCAGCGCCGCCCTTCTCCCCCGCTCGTTTGCAGTGCCAGTGAAGCTTGCTTTGCCCCCGGAAGACGCTTGACTACCATGCCATCACGCACACCCGACAGCGTCAGGGGGATCAAATCCTGCTGATGCAAGGGCGGGCAGGTTTTAGATGCCACAGGTAAACGCGCCGCACGACGTTCGCCCACAGGCAGCCACGGTTCCAGCGGGAGCGGCCAGACATCCAGGTTCTGTTGCTGCGCGCCCGGGCAGTCCGCCGCCACGCGTTCGCCTTGCTGATTCAGCCAGACGGGAAAACGAATCCCTCGCAAACCTTCCTGCCCCGGCAACAGCAACGTCGGCGGCTGGCTGTTGTCCAGTAACCAGGTGGATAACCGGCGACGGCAGTTGGTGTCTCCGGCATCAAGCGATTGCCCACCCGGCCAGCAAACAGTGCCAGCACTCACCGAAGCCGGACGAGGATCGACGGGCAGGCCATTTTTGACTGAAGCACTGCGTGAGAGCAGCATATTGCTGACCTGGTTCAGCAGCGGCACGGCGCTGATAAAACCGAATTGCCCGACAACAGGCGTTCCGTCCGGGCGGCCCGTCCAGATACCAATCACATAGCGAGCATTGATCCCCATCGCCCACGCGTCGCGATAGCCGTAGCTGGTGCCCGTTTTCCAGGCCAAAGGAACGACCGACGGCAGAGAGCCATCCGGTAGCGGCTGATCTTCCCCGGCCAAAATGCGACGGATGATCCACGCTGATCCCGGTGAAAGCAGCGGGCGTTCGATCAGCGGATCGCCCTCTAACATGCGCAACCGTCCGGCCTGCCCATGACGGGCGAAGGCGCTATAGGCGGCGGTGATATCAGCCAGCCTTGCCCCTGCTCCGCCCAGGATCAGCGAAAGATTTGGCTCCGCGCCGTTAGGTAAGATGAGAGGCAGGCCAGCGTTTCGTAAACGGGCGGCAAATTGCTTTGGCCCATAAGCCTCCAGCACTTGTACCGCAGGAAGATTCAGCGAGCGCACCAGCGCATCGCTCATACTGACAGGCCCGTGAAAACCACTGTCAAAATTACCCGGTCGGTAATCACTGAAGCGCCTCGGCACATCCTGAAGCAAAGAGGCCGGATGAATAAGCCCGTTATCCATTGCCAGACCGTAGATAAACGGTTTCAGGACCGATCCCGGCGAACGAATGGCGCTCACCATATCAACATGCCCGAAGCGGCTGTCGTCATTGATATCGACCGCTCCTACCCAGCCTCGCACTTTCATGTTGGTATGATCGACCACAATCATCGCCAGCGAGCTGCGTGGCGGCAAACGTGATTTCCAGTTCAGCGCCAGTTCTTCCAGCTGACGCTGCAATGAGGCATCCAGAGTGGTGACGACTTTCTCATTTCGGCTGCTGGCAAGCACCCGTCGGGAAAAAAGCGGCGCCAGTTGGGGCATTTGCCGTGGGAACAGCCAGACAGGTTCCTGCCGAGCCTCTTTCACCACCTGCGCGGACCACACTTTTTGCGTGAGCATCCGTTGCAGAACTTTGTCACGCGCCGCCTGAGCCCGTTCAGGCCAGCGATCAGGGCGCAAACGACTGGGTGCCTGAGGAAGCACTGCGAGCAACGCAGCCTCAGAGTAACTCAACTGTTGCGGAGGTTTTCCAAGATAAGCCCAGCTTGCGGCGCCAATACCCTGAAGCGTGCCGCCAAAAGGCGCACGATTAAGGTACAGCGTCAGGATCTGCCGTTTATCAAGATGCCACTCAAGCTGGAAGGCACGCCAGAGCTGGCGGATTTTGCCCCCCAGCGTTCGTGAATGAGGATCGAGCAGACGCGCGACCTGCATCGTGAGTGTGCTGCCACCGGAGATAACCCGGCCTGCACGAAGATCCTGCCATGCAGCTCGCAGCACCGAGAAAGGATTCACGCCGGGATGATCCCAGAACCAGCGATCTTCATACTGGATCAACGCCTGTAAATAACGTGGCGAGACATCCTCGATCGTGACTGGATAGCGCCAGATCCCTTCCGCATCAGCGAAGCGCCACAGCGGCGTACCGTCTTCTGCCACCACCACTCGCGCGGGTGCGACTTCTTTCAACGGTAACGGCCAGATCCTGTCTGCCAGCCAGACGGCCAGACACAGTGAAATGAAAAATCCCGCCAGCCACAGCCAACGGGATTTTTTGAGCAGGGTTAATCGCATCTTACGGAACGATGATCAGCGGCCCGTCTGCTGTTCCGGTTGCCCGCCATTGTGGAACGTACATCGATTCCACCTGCGACACAGGAACATCATACGTGCCCGGCGTAACGGCACGCGCAAGATACACCAACGTGACAGGCTGCCCCTCATTCACCGCCACCGCCGCGACAAACCGATCGTCACGGAATTCGATATGCTGGATATCCGCCTGCTGCATTTGGTTCAGCAAGTTCTGCACTTCCGCCCCGTTGTCCTGCAGGCTGGCGCTGCTGTTCGCCAGATTCTGGTTTTCCAGCTCCAGCCCGGCAGGCAGCAGATCAACCACCAGCGCATCCGGCACATTCTGGTTGGCTTTAATTTGCAGATGCACCAACACCAGATCGCCGCTACGCAGGGAAGAGAGCGACTTCAGTTGCCCGTCTGTCCCCAGGAACTGACGTTCAATCTGCAGCACATTGCTGGAAGGCTGTGGGGCATATTCCGGGTAGCCGCTGCTGTCCAGACGCAGCCACAGTGGCTGAGTGCCGGTGTTCTTCACATTCAGCGAAGTCAGCTGATCGGCGGTCAGATTACGCGACAGCGCTTTATCACCACTCAGGGCTTCCGGCTGCAGCGACGTTTGTGCCTGCCAGTTGCCAGGCAAGTCCTGCAAGCCTTTCGCCGCCAGGAACAACGCGTTCATTTCCTGAGTCGACAACCAGCGCTCGCCGAACGCCTGCTGAGACAGGGTGTTGAGCAACGTGTTCTGTGCCTCTGGCAGCAGCTTGTTCTCTTCCAGCAGGCTCAGCATCAGCGCATTGTCGCGCAGCACGCTGCCGTAATCCGCCATCCAGCGAGTGTTATCCTGTCTTGGGGTTTTCAACCCTTGCTGGATAGCCAGCTCGCCGCGTGGCGCATCGCCCATCGCTTTCAACGCCAGACCCAGTTGCACTAACGGCAAGCCTGCTTTGGCCTGAGCATTACGCTCCCAGATTTCGCGCAGTGCACCTAATGGCGCTTTTTGCTGACGAGCCAGCACCAGTGCCGCGTAGGACTGCACCGCGAAGCGGCTTGCCTGCGAATCATCGGTATAGCGAATGGTCATCAGGCCCGGTTCCTGCAGATAACGCAGCAGACGGTTATTACCTTTGGTAAGGGCATCTGCTGGGACGCTGTAGCCTTGTTCGCTGGCGCGAGTGAGGAAATCCATCACATACGCCGTCAGCCAGTACTCTTCCGCGCCTTCCTTATCCCACAACGCAAAACCGCCGTCGTCACGCTGCATTTGCAGCAGGCGAGAGATACCGATATCGACCGCCGCACGACGCTTATCATCGCTGTCTCCGGCAATGCCCAGCGCTTTGAGCTGCTCTGCATTGGTATAAAGCTGCGGGAAGAGGCCACTGGTCGTTTGTTCCAGACAACCGTAAGGATAAGCTTTCAGTTCGCGGATATAGCGACCCAGATTCAGTGGCGGCTTGCCGCTGAACAGCAGTTGCCCTTCCAGCGTGGCCGGGGAGAATCCTTCAACATGCGCGGTTGGCGCTGTCCAGCTTTCACCGGGTTGCAGGGCAATCCCGGTATTCACCGTTTGCGCCGGGAAGGCAGGACGCACACCAATTTTCCACTCTTTCTGCAATGGCGCGAAGGTTTCACCCGGCAGCGTCAGGCCGGTAACGGTCGCCTGAACGGCACCTTCACCAAAACCATCACCCGCACTGACAGGAATAAACAGCGTCATGCGAGCGCCAGGCTCAAGCTTCATCAGCTGCGGCTGAGCACCCTGCAGTTGCAATAACCCGCTGGTCGTCAACTGGACATTCAGCGTCTGCGGTTGGTCCGTCAGGTTAGTGACATCCAGCGTCAGACGGCTGTTGTCGCCACTCGCCATAAAGCGTGGCGTGTTGAGTTCTGCAATCACTGGCGCGGCAACAACTACTTTACTGTCGCTGCTGCCGAAATCCTCTGCGGTCCAGGCTTGAGCCATCACGCGTAGTTCGCCGTTGAAATCACCAATCGGCAGCGTAACGGTGCCTTCGCCTTTGTCATCCAGCGTGACAGGCTGAGCCTGCTGGGCAACAATCGTCACGTGATTGACCGGCGGTTTGCCGCCACGTTTCAGTTCATCACCATCACCACCAAATTTCAGGCTGGCAAGACGGCCCTGACCTTCAATCACCTGGCCGTAAATATCATAGATATCCGCGCCATAGCGTTTCTGCCCAAAGAAGGCATTCCACGGATCGGGCGTTGCATAGTCCGTAATATTCAGCACACCGCTGTCCACCGCGGAGACCAGTACGTTCACCTGTTTTGGCAAAGTACCGTCTTTCACGCTGGCTTTGATTTTCACCGTTAATGGCTGATTCGGACGCATCTTCTGCGGCGTATCGAGCGCCACATTCAGACGGCGATTTTCATCCCCAAGCGGCAGATGCAGCAAGCCAACAGCGCGTTTCGGCGTGGCGGATTTTGATTTATCGCCAGGGCGAATCACCAGCGTGCTGAGATAGAGGTCGTGGCGGTTCCACTTCTGATCGACCGGAATCGACAGATCCATGCCTTGTTCAGGCACGTCAATTTCCTGCCACCACAGCGGGCCTTCACTGGATTCCACCATCGCATAGCCTTTCCCTGCGGCAGGTGCCGAGATATGCAGCTTAATGGTGTCACCTGCGGTGTAGGCTGGTTTGTCGAGTTTCATGGTCACACGATCAGGACGCGCCGCACCGGTGCCATCGCTGTTATCCTGCCAGCTATAGCCCGCCCAGAAGCGAACGCTGCTGACGGTTTCATCGGGCGCTTTTACTTCCAGGCGGTATGAGCCCCACTCTACCGGGAAGCTGACTTTGCCCGTTTCATCGGCTTTCAAATCCAGGGTTTGCTCGCCTTCAACCAGATCCTTTTGATCGTACTGTGACTGCCAGCCTTCGCTGTCAGACCAGTTCCACGAGTAATCACGGCGTTCGCGTATCAGGCGAACCTGCAAACCTGATACGGCTTTTTTCTCGCCCTGAGCGTTGGCGTAAACAATGTCGAAAGCCGCATTGCTGTCTTCATCGACAATGGGCTGATTGGTGGTGCTGTCAGTGCGATAGTCATACACCGCTTTGCTGGCAAATTCAGGGCGAATCCCCGCCAACGCTTCAGCAGGCCAGATCGCCTGTTCAGCACGACGCGTCACAGGACGACCGCCGGATTCCAGAAGGCTTGCCTGCAAGATAACCTGCAAAGGCGAGTGCGTTTCCTGCCACTGGCTTTCAGTCGAGACTTCACCGCGCCCTTTATCATCCAGCTTCATCTGCACTTCATCGAGCGTGCGGGACAGGTTTTCTTCGGCGATATCACCAAACTGGTAGCCAGGAAGCGCAGCAACAGCTTCACGTAGCGGGCGCAGGAAAAGTTTGCCCTGCAAGGCATTGCCGTTCGCTGGTGCGCCATACAGGTAATAGCCCGTCACGCCGAACTTCACTTCGTCCGACGAGTCGATAGGCGCTTTTTCTGGTGTCAGATTTAAGGCCATGCGCTCCGGCATGAAATCTTCTACGTGGAAATCCCACTCACGTTTCTGGTTATCACCGGCACTGGCGCGGACATGCCACATGCCTGTCGCCGCGCTGGCATCCAGTTTCCAGTTGAACTGATACAGGCCATTCACCGCTTTGCTCATCACGGTGCGAACCACCTGCCCGTCAGGCTGAACCACTTCCAGCTTCACGGGTTGATCCGCCAGCGGTTTGCCATCGCTGTCGCGCAGCAGCCCGTTAACAATCACCGTTTCGCCTGGGCGATAGAGATCGCGCGGGCCAAACATAAAGAACTGCTTGCTGTACCCCGGCGCACCGGCGATATCAAACTCCGACAGATCCAGCGCCGGGAGCTTCAAATCCAGCAGTGTGGTTTGCCCGTCTTTGCGTGCCAGCAGCAACGCCGCTTCCTTGTCAGTTTGCAGGGTGACATGGCCTTTACCATCGCTGTTGGCCTGAGCCAGCGTCTGGCCTTTGTCATTCAGCAACTGTACATCGATGCCGCTTTGCGCCGCGCCGTTTTCCAGACTCTGGGTGAAGATATCGAGCCGATTATGGTAACGGTGTGCGGACACGCCAATGTCGCTGAGGGTAAACAGCGTGGCGGCATTGCTATAGGTGTAATGCCCGGCCTGATTCATCACCGCGACGTACACCCCCGTCTGTTGCAACGGCTTGATGTCGCTTAAGGGCAGCAGGAGTTTTTCGCGGGTATTGCGTTCAGGATTCAGGTCAAAACGGCCGGTGTACACCAGATCGGCCATTTTCAGCAGCTCATCGGATTCCCAGTTACTGAGCGAGCTGCGGTATTCCCACTGGCTGACAAAAGCGGCCAGTGATTCAGGTTTGATACGGAAGAAGTTAACGTCGACGTTATTGACGTTGAGCGCCATCACTGGCAGCCCGGCCACTACTTTGCCCGGCAGCAACGAGCCACGGCTGGCGAAACCGACGCTTGGCGCGATATCACGCGTCTCGATGGCTTTTTCGTAAGTCTTGTCAAAGCTGGCTTTATTCACCGCCACCAGATCAGGATCAACGGTCAGCACCAGATTGCGCTTCGGCTCAAGGTGGCGCATGCGCAGTTCTTTGAGATTCGGGGCCAGTTCCCAGGCACCATCCACCTTGCCGCTTTTCTTATCGACAAGATGCACCCGGCTGGAAAAATCCTGTCCCGGGTCGAGAGGAATGGAGAAAGTCAGAACCAGCGTCGCGGCACCGTCAAGCTGCACTTCAGAGGCATCAATCAAGGTCAGTGCTTTGCCCTGACTTTGCGCGGCGAGCTTTTCGAGCGCGGCGGCATCGGGCTTAGCGGAAGACACCTTAGGCTGCGAGTCCGACGTTGGTGCAGCAGGTTTTGCGGCCTGCGGCGCGTCTTTATCATCACAACCACTTAGCGACACGGCGGTAAGCAACGCGAGCGACAGCGCAGCGATTCGATACGGTTTCATCCATTAACCTCTGGCCCGAAAGCCTCAAATTTTCGTCAACACAGTATTATGCGGAATTAACACTTTTACCAACAGCATAAAAATTCTGATAAATGCAGTATTAGGGAAAATCACGGATCCTTTCGCCCACCGCCTCGCCGCCTGCTGATAGTCAGATCACAGCGCAGAAGGTTACCTGTTACCTTCCGCGTCATTTGTTTTTAAAACAATCAGATAAATAGATTTACCTGCCTCACGCCTGCTAACGTTATCCCTCAGACGCACCCTGAGTGCGCGGTTCACCTAAGAGAGAACGTGATGAAACGAGCCGTGAACGCCCTACAAAACTTCGGAAAGTCATTATACGGACCGGTGCTTATCTTACCGATTGTCGGTCTGTTTATCGCCCTCGGGAACGTGCTGGGTAACGGCAGTCTCGCCGGGTATCTGCCCTTTCTGGCGAACCCACTGGTGCAAAACCTTGGCCAGTTGATCGCCAAATCTGCCGTTTCGGTGCTGGTGAATCTGGCATTAGTGTTTGCGGTTGGCATCCCGATTGGGCTGGCGGCACGCGATAAGGGCTACGCGGCGCTGATTGGGCTGGTGACTTTTGTGGTGTTTATCAATGCCATGAATGTCACCCTACAGCTTCAGGGGCAACTCGCCCCGGTCGAGCAGATGAAAGCCGCTGGACAAAGTATGGTGCTGGGCGTGCAGGTGCTGGAGATGGGCGTCTTCGCTGGGATCCTGACGGGCGCGCTGTCCGGCTATCTGTACAACAAATATTCCGGCGTACAGTTTAACGGGGCGATGGCCGTCTATTCCGGGCACTGCTTTGTTGCCATCGTAATGCTGCCGGTTGCCATGCTGCTTGGCGTGCTCATGAGCGAGCTGTGGCCCTTTGCTCAACGCGGTATTAGCGCCGTGGCGCTGGGCATCAAAGGCTCCGGAGCGGCAGGCGTGCTGGTTTATGGTTTCCTTGAGCGCATTCTGGTGCCCACCGGCCTGCATCATCTGGTTTATACACCGTTCCTTTATACCGAGTTGGGCGGCACGAAGGAGGTTTGCGGCTCGCTGTATCAGGGTGCACGCAATATCTATTTCGCTGAGATTGCCTGCCCACAGGTGAAACAACTGAGCAGCACTGTGGTGTGGGATGCCCGCGGGATCAGCAAAATGTTTGGCCTGCCCGCCGCAGCGCTGGCGATGTACGTCACGGCCAAACCCGAGCGCAAGGCCGCAGCCAAAGCGATCCTCATTCCTGCGGCACTGACGTCGCTACTGGTGGGTGTCACCGAGCCCATCGAGTTTTCCTTCCTGTTTGTCGCCCCGCTGCTGTTCGTGGTGCATGCAGTGCTGACCGGCATCGGCATGATGCTGTTCTCTCTGTTCGGCGTACATGCCATCGGCGCGAACGGCATCATCGATTTCATCCTCTATAACCTGCCGCTGGGCACCACGAAATCTAACTGGCCGCTGTATATCGTGGTCGGTGTCATCATGTTCGCCCTCTACTTTGTTTTGTTCCGTTTCCTGATCCTGCGCTTCGACATGAAAACGCCGGGCCGCGAGGATGACGCCCAGCAAACCCGGCTCTACAGCAAACAGGACTATCAGGCCAAAGGCGGCCAGGACGGGGTGGGTGTAAGCATCATCAAAGGCCTCGGCGGCCGCGAAAATATTGAAGTGGTGGACAACTGCTACACCCGCCTGCGCGTCACGGTGAAAGATGTCGCCCTGATTGACGAACCGGGACTGAAGGCGACGGGTGCGAAAGGCATTATCAAGCAAGGCAACAACGTTCAGGTGGTCTACGGGCTGCACGTCAAAAAAATGCGAGAAGCCGTTGAGACGTTTCTCTGAAGGAGCAAAACATGGTTAATCCTCCCTTTATTCTGTCTATTGCCGGGGGCGGCAGCACCTATACCCCAGGGATTGTCAAAAGCCTGATGGTACAGCTGGAAGCCTTCCCGCTGGCGGAAATTCGGCTGTATGACATTGATGCCGCGCGCCAGGATACGATTGCGCCGGTGGTTGAAAAGGTCATTCGCGATCACAGCCAGACGGTAAAATTTACCGTCACCAGCGACCCGGAAGTGGCGTTTAGCGGGGCACATTTTGTTTTCGCCCAGATGCGCGTCGGCCAGTATAAAATGCGCGAGCAGGATGAGAAGATCCCACTGCGTCACGGCGTTGTCGGGCAGGAAACATGTGGTCCGGGTGGGCTGGCGTATGGGCTGCGGACTATTCTCCCGATGGTGGAGCTTATCGATTTGGTCAGCCGCTATGCCGATGAAAAAGCGTGGATCGTCAACTACTCCAACCCGGCGGCCATCGTGGCTGAAGGCGTTCGCCGTCTGCGTCCAAACGCCCGGGTCCTCAACATTTGCGATATGCCAGTGGCGGCAATGCGCAACATGGGGGCTGTCCTTGGCGTCGATCGTCACCGTCTGGAGGTGGACTATTTTGGGCTGAACCACTTCGGCTGGTTTACCCGGGTGCTGGTCGATGGCGAGGATAAACTGCCGGAACTGCGTCGCCACATCGCCCGCTTCGGCTTGCTGACCGAAGACGCGGCCAAAACTGATCCGCAGCATTCCGATCCGTCGTGGGTGAAAACCTGGCGCAACATCAAACCCATTATGGATAACTTCCCGGACTATTTGCCCAATCCGTACCTGCAATATTACCTGATGCCCAACCAGATTGTGGCACAGCAAAACCCGGACTATACCCGCGCCAACGAAGTGATGAACGGACGCGAGAAAAAACTGTTTGCCGCCGCGCAAGAGTACAAGAGAACCGGCATTCTGTCTGATGCCTTTCACGTCGGCGTCCACGGGGAGTTTATTGTCGATGTGGCCCGTTCACTGGCCTTCAACCTGCGCCAGCGCCATCTGGTGATGGTGGAAAACCGCGGGGCGATTACCAACCTGCCCTACGATGCCGTGGTGGAAGTCCCCGCCTATATCACTTCTGAAGGGCCGGAGCCGGTGCGTATCGGTCAGGTACCCCTGTTCCACCAGACGTTGCTGCAACAGCAGCTCGCCTCTGAGCAACTGCTGGTTGAGGCTACCCTTGAAGGGAGCTATGAAAAAGCGTTGCAGGCTTTTACCCTCAACCGCACCGTGCCGACGATGGAGCATGCCAAAGCCATCCTCGATGAGATGATTGCCGCCAATCATGACTACTGGCCGGAGCTGCAAAAAGCCTGGCAGGATGGCGAAGCGGTGAAAAAATAAGGGGTTGCTCGCGAGTTGAACGTGGTTTGCTTGTCGGTATCGGAGAAAACACCGACAATCCATGACAGGAAAAGAAAAATGGAGGCACCCCATGTCCACCTCATATTTTGTTGCAGCCGACTGGCTGATTGAACACCGTAACGACCCGCAAATCCAGGTCATCGACGCGCGAATGGCTCCGGCAGGCCAGGAACACCTGCGTGATATGACCGCCGAATACCGCGCCGGACACCTGCCTGGAGCGGTCTTTTTTGATATCGAAGCCCTGTCCGACCACACTACCCCGCTGCCGCACATGCTGCCACGCCCGGAGGCCTTTGCGGTCGCGATGCGGGAACTGGGCATCAGTCGCGATAAGCACCTGGTCATCTACGACGAAGGCAACCTTTTTTCCGCCCCGCGCGCGTGGTGGATGCTAAAAAACTTCGGCGTTGAACAGGTCTCGATTCTCGCGGGTGGCCTGGCAGGCTGGAAACGCGATGAGCTGCCACTTCAGCAGGGCGATGTCTCTCTGCCGGAAGGGGATTTTGAGGCCACCTTCGATGCCAGCGTGGTGAAACGACTGACCGACGTGCTGCTGGCCAGCCACGAAAAAACGGCCCAAATCGTCGATGCTCGTCCAGCCCCGCGCTTTAACGGCCAGGCGGATGAACCGCGTCCCGGCCTGAAGCGCGGGCACATTCCCGGCGCGTTAAATGTACCGTGGGGTGATTTGGTCTTTGAGGGCGAGCTGAAAACCACCGATGAGCTGCAGGCCATTTTTGAGCGTCAGGGCGTGGACCTCAACCAGCCGATCATCGCCAGTTGCGGCTCTGGCGTGACGGCGTGCGTGGTTATCCTGGCGCTGGCGACGCTGGGCGTCACTGGCGTAACCCTGTACGACGGAGCCTGGAGCGAATGGGGCGCAAGGGAAGATTTACCGATTGACCCAGCGCAATAATGGATAACCGTCTGGCAACGCTGTTAACGCGCGGGGATTCCCTGACCCGCGCGGAATATCGCGTATTAGCTCACCTCACCCAGCATCCTTTGCTGGTCGGCAACATCACGGTGCGCGAGCTGGCGCAGACGACGTTCGTCTCCACCGCCACCATTATGCGCCTGTGTCAGAAGCTAGGATTCAGCGGCTTTAGCGAATTTATCTGGCACTGCAAACAGCTGCTTGCCGACACTCCGCACATTGCCTCCAGGGCCGAAAGTCGGCCGCAGCTGCCAGCGCTTTTTAATCAGTTTATCGCCAATTATCAGCAGACGTTTCAGTGGGCGACACCAGAGAAGCGTCAGCAGTTTTCGGCCTTATTACGCCAGAATGAGAGCTTTTTTCTGTACGGCGCCGGGTTCTCCTATCTGTTCGCCGAATACCTGACCAAGAAATTGCAGGTGCTGGGAAAAACGGCCTTTATTTCAGGGCCGGGCGACAGCCGTAATATTTTTCTCAGCAACGCCGCCCGTTATCAGGTCTTTATCGCGGTTTCGCGCAGCGGTGAAACGGAACAGGTGCTCGATAAAGCAAGGATTGCCGGAAACATCGGCATGACGGTGGTGGCCTTCACCCGCGCCTCGGCTAACACCCTGGCGGGGATGGCGGATCTTCATTTTGCTTTGTATGACGAAGCGGTACATTACGCCGCCGAAGCCGCGGGCGTCACGTCGTTTGAGTCGAATCTGGTACTGCTGATGGATTTGTTACTGCTGGAAGCTACGGGGTGAGACAAAATAAACAGTAAAGCCTTCTCCAGGAGAAGGCTTTTAATGTGAACGCCCTCTCCACGAGGGTGAGGGCATCAGGCCGCACTCAAATAATCCGGTTCTGCT
This sequence comes from Scandinavium sp. NPDC088450, assembly GCF_044900545.1. Taxonomy (NCBI): domain Bacteria; kingdom Pseudomonadati; phylum Pseudomonadota; class Gammaproteobacteria; order Enterobacterales; family Enterobacteriaceae; genus Scandinavium; species Scandinavium sp. NPDC088450. The sequence continues at coordinate 57,099 of NZ_JBJDNI010000014.1, forward strand.
TAAAATCGCGCAGGAAGCTGCCCCAGCGGCGTTCATAGAACGGGGTGATGTGCGCCAGCATAAAGTGGCTGATGCCCTTTTCGCCCTCAACAACCTGACAAATATCAATCGGCTCGTCGCCCGGCAACGTATCGGTCGCCACGCTGCCTGTCGTCTGAATAATCGCCTCGATATCGCCGTCTGCTTCAATCCCAATTAGCAGGTTTGGCTGCTCGTCGGCGCTCTCTTTGATGGAGCACAGAAAAGCGCGTTTGACCGTTTTCAGGGATTTGAACAGCGTGGTCAGCGAATCCACCATTTGCGCAGGCGGTTCCGCCACTTCAGACAGCAGCAATGAAGCGCCGCCCTCCAGCACCGTTTGCGTGCTGAGCGGGTTGCCTTCTTCACCAATCAGATGGCTGATTTCACGCGGAGTGAACTCTTTCCCGGTCGGCAGTTTGGCATTCAGAAACAGCGCTTCGCCAAGCGCCATTTCAAACAACGTGCGCACCGGCATAACCACAAATGCCTGTTCGACATCTACAGCTTGCTGCATCGCTTCCAGCGAAGAGAAGAAAGGGATAACCGTGGTGCCGTCATCTTTCTCCCAGTGCTGCAAATCCAGCGCGCTGTCTTCAACAACCTGCTCGCCTTCCGCCGCCGTGCCTGGTACCCAAACGGTGGCTTCAAGCAGTGCGCGGAAGAAAGCCGGACGGTGCGCGGGTTCAGTCGCCGCCTGTTCCAGTAAAGTTTCGAGTTCGTTTTTTTGTTCGGACATAGTGGTTCCAGAATTCATGCCATCCCCTCTCCCCGGCCCTCTCCCAAAAGGAGAGGGAGAACACCAGACAGTCCCCTCTCCCTTTGGGAGAGGGTTAGGGAGAGGGGCAAATATTATTCAGCGGTCAACAGATTGGCAATGGTACGCACACCCAGACCGGTCGCACCAGCCGCCCACTGCTCAACGGCAGATTTGCGGTAGGTTGCAGAGCAGTCGATGTGCAGCCAGCCTTCGTGATAGTTCTCAACGAAGTGCGACAGGAAACCTGCGGCGGTGCTGGCACCAGCCGGGTAAGCGGCGCTGGCGGTGTTGTTGAGTTCAGCAAAGTTAGACGGCAGCTGGTTGCGATGGAACTCCGCCAGCGGCAGACGCCAGAACGGCTCGTTTTCTGCCGCCGCGCTCGCCATCAGGCGGGCAGCCAGTTTGTCGTCGAAGCTGAACAGCGCGTGGTAATCATTACCCAGCGCTGTTTTCGCCGCACCGGTCAGCGTGGCTGCATCGATAATCAGCTCTGGTTTCTGCGCACAGGCGTCAATCAGGCCATCGGCCAGTACCAGACGGCCTTCAGCGTCGGTGTTCATTACTTCAACGTTCTTGCCGTTGCGATAACGGATGATGTCGCCCAGCTTGAAGGCATTGCCGCTAACCATGTTGTCTGCACAGCACAGGTACAGCTTCACGCGCTTGTTCAGACCGCGAGTGATAGCGAAAGCCAGTGCGCCAGTCACCAGCGCCGCGCCCCCCATGTCGGACTTCATGGAATCCATGAACGCGCTCTGCTTGATGCTGTAACCGCCGGAATCGAAGGTGATCCCTTTGCCCACGAGGCACGCGTACACCGGTGCGTTTTCATCGCCCGTTGGGTTGTAATCCAGCGCCAGCAGCACAGGAGGACGTTCAGAACCACGGCCAACCGTGTGGATGCCCATGTAGTTTTGCTCGCGCAGGTCTTCGCCTTTGGTGATGCGATAATGCACATTGTCGCAACCAAAGCGGCACAGCAAATCAACGGCACGCGCGGCAAGCTGCTCAGGGCCCAGTTCTTCTGCCGGAGCATTGATGGTGTCGCGAACCCAGTCGATGATCGCCAGGCGGTTTTTCAGTTCGTCGTCCTGGTTTGCCCACTCGACGTTACGGGTGCCTTTCGGCCCTTTGTAGCCAGCCCAAAACGCCCAGCTACGGTCTGTGTCCCAGCCTTCGCCGGTCAGGGAGACATTCTTGATGCCCATGCCGTCGATTTTACGGGCTGCGCGCTGGATCAGGCCCAGATCGTCTTTGCCGTTCAGATGCAGGGTAATGCCGTCGTTGTTAATGCTGTAGCTGGCTTTCTCACCCCAGCGCGCGTCGGCTGGCTGAGTGGAGAGCGTAATCTTCATCGCTTCGGTCATTGTCTTTATCCTTATTGAGCAAACGGGCCGCCTGAGGCAGCCCGTTTCGCGAAAATCATTCTGCTTCGTCTAACCAGACTAACAGAATCGCCTCGAGAATTTTTTCATTGGATGCGTTTGGATCATCCTCAAAATCTTCCAGCTCGCAAATCCACTGATGCATATCTGTGAAGCGAACCGTTTTTGGATCGGTGTCCGGATAGGCATCGTACAATGCTTCGCCGATTTCACGGCTGTCAGTCCATTTCAGGGCCATATTAGTGCTCACGTGCGTGGTTGATGGTGTAACGCGGCATCTCGACCACCAGGTCTTCATCGGTGACTCGAGCCTGGCAGCTTAAGCGGCTTTCCGGCTCCAGACCCCAGGCTTTGTCGAGCATGTCATCTTCGTCTTCGGTGCTTTCAGGCAGCGAGTCAAACCCTTCACGCACGATACAGTGACAGGTGGTGCAGGCGCAGGATTTCTCACAGGCGTGCTCAATCTCAATGCCGTTGCGCAGCGCAACGTCAAGGATGGTTTCACCGCGTTCAGCTTCCAGAACTGCGCCATCCGGACAGAGATCCTGATGAGGCAAAAAAACAATCTTTGGCATATTAAACCTCGTCCACGGACTGGCCTTTCAACGCTTTACGGACCGACTGGTCCATGCGGCGAGCGGCAAATTCCTGGGTTTGTGTGTCGATATTTTTAATGGCTTCTTTAATGGCTTCGGCATCACTGCCCTCGGCCGCGGTCTGCAGAGCGACCACGCCGTCATCAATCGCCTGACGCTCTTGCGCGCTCAGCAGAGCGGCATCCGCGGCCAGGGCGCTGTTCAGGCTTTCCAGCACGCGCGCGGCTTCTACTTTCTGTTCTGCCAGCATGCGCGCCTGCACGTCCTGTTCGGCGTAACTCATCGAGTCTGTAATCATCGACGCGATTTCGTTGTCGCTCAGGCCGTAAGACGGTTTCACCTGGATGGACGCTTCCACACCGGTGGATTTCTCCATCGCGGTAACGCTCAGCAGGCCGTCAGCATCCACCTGGAAGGTAACGCGAATGTGTGCCCCGCCCGCAGGCAGCGCCGGAATACCGCGCAGCGCGAAACGCGCCAGTGAACGGCAATCCTGAACCAGCTCGCGCTCGCCTTGCATCACGTGGATGGACATCGCGGTCTGGCCGTCTTTGAAGGTGGTGAACTCCTGCGCACGCGCCACCGGAATGGTGGTATTACGTGGGATGACTTTCTCCACCAGGCCGCCCATGGTTTCAAGACCAAGCGACAGCGGGATCACGTCCAGCAGCAGCATTTCACTGTCTGGCTTGTTGCCGACCAGAATGTCTGCCTGAATGGCCGCACCGATAGCGACCACTTTATCTGGATCGATGGAAGTCAGCGGCGTGCGGCCAAAGAACTCGCCTACTCGCTCACGCACCAGTGGCACACGAGTGGAGCCGCCAACCATCACCACGTCTTTCACTTCTTCGGCTTCGACGCCAGCGTCTTTGAGCGCGCGACGGCAAGCCAGCAGCGTGCGTTTTACCAGCGCCGCAATCAGCTCGTTGAACTGTTCGCGAGTAATCTCGCCCTGCCAGCCAGCGACGTTAACGCTGACACGGTCAGCATCGCTAAGCGCAATTTTGGCCGCAATCGCCGCGTCCAACAGCTCGCGCTGCAGGCGGTTGTCGGAACGATCCGCAATGCCTGCCTGCTCACGAATGAAATCCGCCAGCAGATGGTCGAAGTCGTCACCGCCCAGTGCAGAATCGCCACCGGTTGCCAGCACTTCAAACACTCCACGGCTGAGGCGCAGAATCGAAATATCAAAGGTGCCGCCGCCAAGATCGTACACGGCAATCACGCCTTCCTGCCCGGAATCCAGGCCGTAGGCTATCGCTGCCGCCGTCGGTTCGTTGAGCAGACGTAAGACGTGCAGGCCCGCCAGACGCGCGGCGTCTTTGGTGCCCTGACGCTGTGCATCATCAAAGTACGCCGGAACGGTGATCACCACGCCGTCCAGAGAGCCTTCAAGGGCTTCTGTTGCACGGGCTGCCAGCGCTTTGAGGATATCGGCGGAGATACGAATAGGGTTCAGTACACCGCTTGCGGTAGCCAGCATCGGCAAGCCGTTTTCACTGGCCTGTAGCTGATAAGGCAGATGCGGGTAACGTGCCTGGACATCGGCAAGGGAACGGCCCATCAGGCGTTTGACTGAGCTGATGGTATTCACAGGATCAAGTGCGGCGTTGGCGCGCGCATCAAAGCCCACGTCATACCCTTGTGCCTGATAGTGCACAACGGAAGGCAGAAGATGACGCCCCTGATGGTCAGCCAGCGTTTCTGCCTGGCCGCTACGCACGGTCGCCACCAGTGAGTTGGTGGTGCCTAAGTCAATGCCCGCCGCCAGTCGACGCTGGTGCGGCGCAGCACTCATCCCAGGCTCGCTAATTTGTAATAAGGCCATGTTGAGCTTCCAGAATCAAAAATCGAGCAGCTTTTCTTCGAGTTGTTCTGCTGAGCTGCGCAGTTTATCGAGAAAACGCAGTTTACGCACGGTATCTGCCGCCGCGTCCCACGTTTCATTATCGAGTTCCGCTACCATCTGCTGATGGCGCGTATCGAACATGCCTTTCACGCGTTTCATGAAAGCTTCAAGCTTGTCGCTGTCTTTGGCGCGGTCAATCTCATCCAGCTCTTCACGCAGCTCAAGCTGTTCCATCAAAAAGGCCGTGTCGCGCACTGTGTGCTGTTCACTCGCCAAATCGAAACCCTGCAGGGAAAGCAGATATTCCGCGCGAGCCAGCGGATTACGCAGCGTCTGCCAGGCCTGATTAATGGTCGCAGACTGCTGAACCGCAGCAAGCTGATCGGCAGAGGAGTGGCTGGCAAATTTGTCCGGATGGAACTGGCGCTGAAGATCCTGAAAGCGCGTCGCAAGCTGCTGGCTATCGAGGTGATAAGAAGCAGGCAGACCGAAGAGAGTGAAGTAATCCATAGCTATCTCTGAAAAAGCAAACCCCACAGGCAGCCAGGCTACCGTGGGGTTATCTTACGCGTGTTTAAACGTGGAAGCTTTCGCCACAACCACACTCGTCTTTCACGTTCGGGTTGGTGAATTTAAACCCTTCGTTCAGGCCTTCTTTGACGAAGTCCAGTTCGGTGCCGTTGAGGAATTGCAGGCTTTTGCCATCGACCACTACCTTCACGCCTTTGTCTTCAAACACGGTATCTTCCGCGTTCGGTGCATCGACAAATTCCAGCACGTAGGCCATACCAGAGCAACCGGAAGTCCGCACGCCCAGGCGCAGACCGAAGCCTTTGCCACGGTTGGCCAGGAAGGAGCTTACTCGCGCGGCAGCGCTGTCGCTAAGGGTAATCGACATAACAACCTCAATTATTTTGCTTCACGTTTGCTTTTGTAATCCGCAATGGCGGCTTTGATCGCGTCTTCTGCCAGAATGGAGCAGTGGATTTTCACCGGCGGCAGTTCGAGTTCTTCTGCAATATCGGTGTTTTTAATCGCCTGAGCTTCGTCCAGGGATTTGCCTTTCACCCACTCGGTCACGAGAGAGCTGGAGGCAATCGCAGAACCGCAGCCATAGGTCTTGAAGCGCGCGTCTTCAATGATACCTTCATTGTTGACTTTGATCTGCAACTTCATCACATCGCCGCACGCTGGTGCACCGACCATGCCGCTGCCGACGCTGTCGTCGCTGTTGTCAAAAGACCCGACGTTGCGCGGATTCTCGTAATGATCGATAACTTTTTCGCTGTAAGCCATGATGAATTCTCCTTATTGGGTACCGATTAGTGATGCGACCATTCGATGGTGTTCAGATCCACGCCCTGCTTGAACATTTCCCACAGCGGAGAAAGGTCACGCAGACGACCGATGGATTTCTGGACCAGAGCGATGGTGTAGTCGATCTCTTCTTCGGTAGTAAAACGACCTAAAGAGAAACGGATGGAGCTGTGTGCCAGCTCGTCAGTCATGCCCAGTGCGCGCAGCACGTAGGATGGCTCAAGGCTTGCAGACGTACAGGCAGAACCGGAAGAAACGGCCAGGTCTTTCAGCGCCATGATCAGCGACTCGCCTTCAACGTAGTTAAAGCTGACGTTGAGGATGTTCGGTGCGCCCTGCTCGAGATCGCCGTTCAGATACACTTCTTCCATATCTTTCACGCCTTCCCACAGACGGTTACGCAGCTTGCGCAGGCGTGCCATCTCGGTGTCCATCTCTTCTTTGGCGATGCGGTAAGCTTCGCCCATGCCCACGATCTGGTGGACAGGCAGTGTGCCGGAACGCATGCCGCGCTCGTGACCGCCGCCGTGCATCTGTGCTTCGATACGAATACGCGGTTTACGACGCACGTACAGCGCACCGATGCCTTTCGGGCCATAGATTTTGTGGCCAGAGAAGGACATCAGGTCCACTTTCAGCTGGCTCAGGTCGATAGGCAGTTTGCCCACGCTCTGGGTCGCATCAACGTGATAGATGATGCCGCGCGCACGGCACAGTTCGCCGATAGTCGCGATATCCTGCACCACGCCGATTTCATTGTTCACGTGCATGATGGACACGAGGATGGTGTCGTCACGCATCGCCGCTTCGAGCTCTTTCAGGTCGATGATGCCGTTGCTCTGAGGGGCGAGGTAAGTCACTTCAAACCCTTCACGCTCCAGCTGACGACAGGTGTCGAGAACCGCTTTGTGCTCGGTTTTGCAGGTGATGATGTGCTTGCCTTTTTTCTGATAGAAGTTGGCCGCACCTTTGATTGCCAGGTTGTCAGACTCAGTCGCACCAGAGGTAAAGACGATTTCACGCGGGTCAGCGCCTACCAGCTCAGCAATCTGATTACGGGCGATATCCACCGCCTCTTCAGCATGCCAGCCAAAACGGTGTGAACGGGAAGCTGGGTTACCAAAGTTTCCGTCCAGGGTCAGACACTGCATCATTTTCTCGGCAACACGCGGGTCCACCGGCGTGGTTGCGGAGTAGTCGAGATAGATCGGTAATTTCATTGCTCTATAAACTCCGTACATCGCTTCAATGCAAGGAACCAGGCAACCGGCTGGATGTACGACCGTGTTGACGGGGAGCCGTTAGCCCCCCGGCCTGATTCTGAAATCTTTTTAGTTTTGCCCTAAATAGTTCGTGTTGCAGCAAGGCGGCAAACTTGAGAATCCCCAGGAGCTTACATCAAGTAAGTGACTGGGGCGAACAAGTGCGGCCAACGCAGCTGCAGCGCGAAATATAACGGGCAAATTACGCGCGTAATTTGACGTCGATTGCGTCTTGTGCGCGGGTATTGCGATGAGATTCTTGTGTGTGCTGACGGTCAGACACGTCCAGCACTTCCTGGTTATTCACCAGCTCACCCAGGGTGATGTTATTCAGGAAACCAGTGAGACGGTCGCTCAGATCGCGCCACAGTGCGTGGGTCAGGCATTTATCGCCGCCCTGGCAGCCACCTTTACCCTGGCAACGGGTAGCGTCGACGGATTCGTCTACTGCGCTGATCACTTCGCCAACCGCGATGCTACCGGCTTCTTTGCCCAGCAGGTAACCACCGCCAGGACCACGAACGCTGGAAACCAGGCCATTTTTACGCAGGCGAGAGAACAACTGTTCCAGGTAGGAAAGTGAAATTCCCTGACGTTCAGAAATATCAGCCAACGGAACCGGGCCCGCTTCGGAGTTGAGCGCAACGTCCAGCATCGCGGTCACGGCATAACGCCCTTTAGATGTCAGTCTCATGTCTTACTTAACCTCAAACTCGCCCCTGCCCGGGGTTGTTATTAAAATGTGTGAATTGCATAGCAGGGCCAAGTCTGACATTCCCGACTAAAATGGTCAACTATTTACTTGACTGTTTTAGTCAGGTATTTAACGTTCCGTGCCGTTTTATTGCCGGATGGCGCTACGCTTATCCGGCCTACAGAATCGCGGTCACGTAGGCCCGTGCAAGCGCAGCGCCGCCGGGCACCTCACAAGAATTACTTCTCTTTCTTTAACTGATCAATCGACGCGAGCATGCCACGCAGGATGTTCAGCTCCTGGCTTTCCGGGCGTGCGCGGGTGAACATGCGACGCAGTTTGCTCATCACCTGACCAGGATGGTTTTCACGAATAAAACCGGTCATCAGCAGCGTCTGCTCGAGGTGGCCGTAGAAACGTTCCAGGTCATCCACCAGCGGGTACGGTGTCTCTTCTTGTTCGACTTTCTCGCCTTTCTCTTCTGCCGCCAGCCACGCCATGCGCACTTCGTAGGCGATAACCTGTACCGCCATTGCGAGGTTCAGCGAGCTGTATTCCGGGTTCGCGGCAATTGCCACGTGATAGTGACACTTCTGCAATTCGTCGTTGGTCAGGCCCACACGTTCGCGGCCAAACACCAGTGCGACGGGCGCATGTGCACCTTCACTCACGCTTTTCAGCCCACATTCGCGCGGGTCGAGCATCGGCCATGGCAGCGTACGGGAACGGGCGCTGGTGCCGACAACAAGGCTGCAACCGGCCAGCGCTTCGTCGAGGGTATCGACAATGTGCGCATTGCCAATCACATCGCTGGCACCGGCGGCCAGAGCGATGGCCTGAGAGTCAGGTTTCACCAGCGGGTTCACCAGCCACAGATTCGTTAAGCCCATGGTTTTCATGGCACGAGCGACAGAACCCATGTTGCCAGTGTGGGACGTTTCTACCAGTACGATTCGGATATTTTGCAGCATTGTCTTTCTTCGGCTAAAGATTATTCGCCGCATATTATCATAAAGCGAAGACAGAATCCGAATTCGCTGCTATGATATGCGCCGTTTTTCCCGTTCTTTAACATCCAGTGAGAGTGACCGATGCAACATCCTATGTTGACCATCGCCGTGCGCGCAGCGCGCAAGGCGGGTAATGTTATTGCCAAGCACTACGAGATGCCAGATTCCGTAGAAACCAGCCAGAAAGGCAGCAATGATTTCGTGACGAACGTCGATAAAGCCGCAGAAGCGATCATTATCGAAACGATTCGTAAATCTTACCCGCAGCACACCATCATCACCGAAGAAAGCGGTGAGCATGTCGGCGAAGATCAGGATGTTCAATGGGTTATCGATCCACTGGATGGCACCACCAACTTCGTTAAACACCTTCCACACTTCGCTGTTTCCATCGCCGTACGCATCAAAGGCCGTACTGAAGTGGCTGTGGTTTACGATCCAATGCGTAACGAATTGTTCACCTCTACCCGTGGTCAGGGCGCACAGCTGAACGGTTACCGTCTGCGCGGCAGCACTGCTCGCGACCTCGACGGTACCATTCTGGCGACCGGTTTCCCGTTCAAAGCCAAACAGCACGCACCAGCGTACATGAACATCCTCGGCAAACTCTTCACCGAATGCGCGGACTTCCGTCGCACCGGTTCTGCCGCACTGGATCTGTGCTACGTTGCCGCTGGCCGCGTTGACGGTTACTTCGAACTGGGCCTGAAGCCGTGGGATTTTGCAGCAGGTGAGTTGATTGCGCGTGAAGCAGGCGCCCTGGTATGCGATTTCACTGGCGGTCACAACTTCCTGACCACTGGTAACATCGTTGCGGGTAACCCACGCGTCGTGAAATCGATGCTGGCTAGCATGCGTGACGAGCTGAGCGAAGCGCTGAAGCGTTAATCTCGTTGTATTGCCCGGTGGCGCGATGCTTACCGGGCCTACAAAGCCTTGTGTAGGCCGGATAAGGCTTCAGCCGCCATCCGGCACATTGTCTAAAAAGATCGTAACCCCCGTCCCACCGGTACCGCACTCATCCACATCACCACCGCTGCGGCGATTAAAATCGCTCCGCCTGCCAACGCTAATGTTGTCCAGCCTACCTGTCTCCACAGCACTGGCGCCTTATTTTTACTCAGCCTGACCGCCAACTGGCGAAAGCTGTGCACCAGCAAAGCTAGCGATGAAATCGTTATCGACGTGCCTGCCGCCATTGCCAGCGCCGAAACCACGCCCCAACTGAACACGCCGATCACTTTACTGAACAGCAGCACCATGATCGCTCCCGAACAGGGCCTCATGCCCATTGAGAGAATAATCATCAACCTTGCGCGCCAGTCGTTACCACTTTCAAGCTGCTGAGGATCGGGCAAATGTTGATGCCCACAGCCACAATTCGCGTCATGAACATGGTGCGGTACAAAAGATTTGAAGGTCGGTTTACGCAGCAACTGCCGCAATTTTTTCAGCGCACGCCAACACAGCAAGACGCCCAGAACACCCACCAGCGCATAGCTGCCCTTCTCCAGCCAGAAGCTGCTCAAATGGAGCTGGCGTGCGGGAAGCGCTAACAGCGTGAGCACCACCACTACCAATCCTATCGCCACCAGGCCTTGCAACAGCGAAGCCGCAAGCGTCAGCCCGATGCTTGATTTCAGTTTTGAAGGGTGCGTGGCAAGCCAGGTGGTGATGACGATTTTGCCGTGTCCCGGCCCGAGTGCGTGAAGCACGCCATAGATAAAGCTAAACGCCAGAAGCGACCCGCCTGCTTTGGCCGGGTTCTCTGCTACGGCCTGTAATAAGCCGCTCATCTGCTGATTAACATCCCGCTGCCAGACAATGCTTTTCATCATCACCTGCGGCCATGCGCTCCACAGCCAGATGCCACCGACAACCGCCAGCAGCAAAAAAACAGCCAGTGGCCACAGTTGTACCCAACTGCGGGAACGCGTCGAGGAGGGAAAAATTACGGACATGTGAGCGTCACCTGTTGGGCAAACTGTTTGCCTAAATCCATGCTTTCGGGCGGCGCGTCAGCCTTATCGAGCGACAGCGCATAAGCGGTCAAATCTTCACTGGGTTTGGGCGTATGCACGCTAAGTTTACAGCCCGTTGGCAGATTCGCAGGCGGCGTGACATCTGCATCTTTGTCGTAATGCATATCAACAAAATAAGTCGGGTCAAAGGTAGCAAACTGGTAGTTCTGCCCGGCAAGCGACTGCGGTTGTGCCAGTGGCAACGTGAACGTCAGCACTGCTTTATGCCCTTCGCGAGCGAGGCCATAGGCAGTGGGGAGATTATCGAATTTCACCTTCTGCTTTCCGTGCCAGAATTCGGTGAAGTAATGCTGCCCGAGCACGTTGGCCATCACTTCCGCCGCCAGCTTTTTCCAGACCTCATCGCCCGGTTTGGCCTTCCCCGCATCATAAAGCAGATCCGCGGAAGTGATTTCGTCCATCGTCCAGCGCATCTCAATGGCGGTTAACTTCCCGTCTTTCGCCACCAGTTGGCTTTGCATCGTAATAAAACTGTGTGGATGCGCCAGCGCCTGCCACGATAAAAGCGCGCTAAACGCCAAAACTGTGCCCTGTTTCACTCTTGTCATCGCAAACTCCGTGAAAAATTCTGTGACCGACTCCCGCAATCCTTGCGCAAAGGCATCCCGGCTGGCTTTCACATGCCTGGCCTTTAACTATTCTTATCAAAAACCCTTACTGGAACCTGACAGATGATGACCGTGCTTGAACCGCCATCTGTGCTTTCCAGTCCACAGCGCCGCTGCCAGATAATGTTGATGCTCTATCTGCCAGGGCAGTCCGTGACGCCGGAAGCGATTAGCCGGGTTAACCGTGTTGATGACACGGTGGCTCGCGACGATATCGCCGAAATTCGTCATGTTATCCAGCGCTATCATCGACTGAACATCGTGACGCTTGCAGACGGCAGCTACCGGATTGAAGGCACCACACTTGACCAACGCTTATGCCTGATTCACTGGCTGCGTCGCGCGCTGCGGTTATGCCCCGGTTTTATCAGCGGGCAGTTTACCCCATTGCTAAAAACCCAGCTTAAACAATCCGGCATTTCGCGCATTCTGTATGACGATACCAACCTGCGGGCGCTGGTCAATCGCTGCGGGCAGAACTTACAGCGGCAATTCGACAGCCGTGATGCGGCGTTTCTGGGGCTGTATCTGCAATATTGCCTGCTGATACAACAGCCGCAACAGGCTCCTGAATTTAATGACGGCCAGCGAAAATGGGCGCAGGCCAGCGCGGAGTATCAGGTCGCGGCGGAAATTGCTCGCCACTGGCAGCGGCGTACGTTGAAAGAAGCCCATCCGGATGAACATCTGTTTCTGGCTTTGCTGTTTATGATGCTGAAAGTGCCTGATCCGAAACGTGATCATCACACTCAGGAAGTGCGGCTGTATCGCAGCATCAACCAGCTAATCGACCACTTCCAGCAACTTTCCGATCACCGATTCACGGACCGCCGCGGTCTGCGCGATCAGCTCTATATCCATCTGGCCCAGGCGATTAATCGCAGTCTGTATGGCGTAAGCATTGATAACAGCCTGCCGGAAGAAGTGCAGCGACTTTACCCACGGCTGATGCGCACCACTCAGCAGGCGTTGATCCCCTTTGAAGACCATTACGGCGTGCGTTTTTCTGATGAAGAGATGGGGCTGATTGCGGTTATTTTTGGCGCGTGGCTGATGCAGGAGAGCGATCTCCAGGAAAAACAGGTGCTGTTGCTGACAGGCGATAACCCGCAACTGGAACAGGAACTTGAGCAACAGCTGCGTGAACTGACGCTGCTGCCGCTCAATATCAAATATCAGACGCTGCACGCCTTCCAGCAGGAAGGTGCGCCGAAAGGCATCGCGCTGGTCGTTACGCCTTACACCATCGCCCTGCCGCTGTTTTCTCCGCCACTGATCCATGCCGGCGAGCCGCTCAATGAGCGGCAGCGGCGGCATATCAGTCAGATGCTGGAAGGATCAGGTTGAGGCGTGATTTTCGGGCGCACAAACATGGCAGGGATTGCCAGCAAAGCCATGACCCAGAACACGCCCTGATGTAAGTGCTGATAGAGGAAGCCCGCAAAGACAGTCATGATGGCGATACTGCCGCCCATCGCTACCGCAGAATAAACGGCCTGCAGGCGAATCACTTCGCTGCCCTGACGCGCAGCGATGTAACGCATGGCCGCCAGGTGACAAACGGTGAAAGTCCCGCAGTGAAGGATTTGCGCCACAATCAACCACGGCAACTCCGTGGTCCAGCCCATAATGCCCCAACGCGCCAGCCCGCAAAACGCTGAAAGCAACAGCAAATCACGAGCGCCGAAGCGACGGAATACTTTCTTGCTCACCGCGAAGATGATCACTTCGGCAACCACGCCCAGCGACCAGAGATAGCCGACAGCCGATGCAGAGTAACCGGCCTCTTGCCAGTAAATCGCACTGAAGCCGTAATAAGCAGCGTGCGCGCCTTGCAGTAAACACACGCAAGCCAGGAAGCGCCAGCTCTGTGTGACGAGCGATTTCCACGCAGGCCAACCGGCGGATTCCTGCTGACGCGATGCCCCTTGCGGCATGATAGATGGCGTAATCATCATCCCGATCAGCATCGAAGCAATGCCAATACTGAGCAGCGCGAGGATCGCGTGATAGTCAAACAGACTGACCAGTTTGCCCGTCAGCGCCGAGCCAATCACAAACGCGACAGAGCCCCACAAACGTACGCGCCCGTAATCCATGGTTATCTGTTTTTGCCAGGTGTTGGCCAGCGCATCGGTTAACGGCACCAGCGGAGAGAAAAACAGGTTGAAGCCCACCATCATCGCCATCAGCCAGGCCACGTTGGTCCCCGCCCAGAAGGCAAGAATAAACAGCAGCGTTAAGAGCGCAAGAATACGAACGGCAGTGATTAGACGTGACGGATCGGTAACGCGTGGCGCAATCAGCAAGCTCCCCAGAAAACGAGCCACCAGCCCTGCGCCAAGCAGCACGCCGATGGTTTCAGGCGTGAGCCCTGTGCCCGCGAGCCAGACGCTCCAGAAAGGTAAGAAGATGCCGTAGCTAAAAAAGTAGGTGAAGTAACTGAGCGCCAGCCAGCGCGTGGAATGCAAGACCATGATTCCCTCCTAAATGGTGGCGTTAGTCTGGCGACAAACGCCCCGGCTGGCAAGTCACTTTAACAACCTAATAACATCATTCGACAAATGCGCTTTCAGGCGCGATGTTCCTTCGCCGCCGAAGAGGCAGTCTGATGGCGTGCAGCCAGTTGTTCCTCCAGCGCTTCCAGTGTAATTCCTTTGGTTTCCGGCACATTACGCTGAATATAAATCCAGCCCAGCGCACAGATGATGCCATACAGCGAGAAGCTGCCTGCCGCGCCCAATCCGGCATTCAGCAACGGGAAGGTGTAAGTCAACACGAAGCAGGCAATCCATAACGCCAGCGTGCCTAACGACATCGCCAGACCACGAACGCGATTCGGGAAAATCTCTGCCAGCAGCACCCAGGTCACTGGAGCCAGCGTCAGCGCATAAATGGCAATCGCCGCCAGCACTAACAGCAGCACCGGCCAGCCCATGATGCCCAGCGCATACGCCCCAGCAATCAGCGCATAAATCACGGTCAGTCCGCTTGCACCGAGCAGCATCAGCTTGCGACGACCAATCTTATCGACCAGCGGCAAGGCGGCGAGCGTGAAAATGAGATTGATAATGCCGGTGGCGACAATCGATTTCAGCGTGCCGTTAATATCAAACCCGGCGGAGGCAAAAATCTCCTGCGCGTAGTTGAAGATAACGTTGATACCGCACCACTGCTGGAAGACCGCGAGCACCATGCCGATAATCACCACCGGGCGTACCTGCGGTTGCAGGAGCGTGGCAAACGAGACGCGATGCGTGTCTTTCGCCAGCGTGTGAGCGATGTCATTCAGGGTTTGTGTGGCGTAGGAAGAAGAACCGATCTTTTCCAGAGTCTTGCGTGCCTGATCCTCGTTCCCGGCTTTCATTAACCAGCGCGGGGATTCCGGCACCACAAACAGCAGCAGTAAAAACGCCAGCGCAGGCACCAGTTCGGCACCAAACATCCAGCGCCAGCCCGTTTGCCCGTTCCAGCTGTCAACAATCGCCTGCTGCGTCGCCCCCGCGGCGACCGGTTCTGCAATCAGCAAATTAATCAACTGTGCCGCTAAGACGCCAATCACAATCGTTAACTGGTTAACCGCCACGAAACGACCCCGTTTTTCTGCCGGGCTAACTTCGGCGATGTACATCGGACTGAGCGCGGAGGCGAGCCCGATCCCCACGCCGCCCACGATGCGATAGACAATGAACATGTCGAAGCTACTGGCCATCGCGGTGCCCCACGCCGAGGCGGTGAATAATATCGCCGAGGCGATAAGCGGCAGACGACGGCCAAACTTATCGGCACACCAGCCGGACACCAGCGCACCCGCGACACATCCCGCCAGCGCGGAGCTCATCGCCCAGCCGGACTGTGCCGGGTCGGTAATAGTGAAGTAGGCCTCGTAGAAGGGCTTTGCGCCGCCGATAACCACCCAGTCGTAGCCAAACAATAAACCGCCACAGGCGGCGACCAGGCAGATGGTCCAGACGTACCCCATTTTTAATTCTGATTGCGTATGACTCATGGACTCAGTTCCTTTGTCAGTCGGGCTTCGTGGCTCGTTACCGGCTTAAAAAATGAGTCTAATGAGAAGATTAGGCGCAAAAAGATGCGCCCGGCACGCATTAAACTTAAGGCGCTTCACTGAACGTGACACCCTGCCCACGCAGGGTGTCGACAGGGTCAGGAGAGCGATGCCACATGCAGCGTCATCGACATCGTCGTCGAGCCGCCTGGCGCCAGCAGCGTCAACTCGCCAGCACCAGGGCGATGGTGATCGTCGGGCGCGTGGCTCATCGGTTCAAAACAGAAGAACTCGAACTGATAACCCGCATCAAAAGCAGGATCGGAAACAAACAGGAAGTAGCACGGCGCAGGAGGGTCGGTTTCCATCGTCAGCTGATAGCCCGCCTGTGGCTGGAAAATATGCGCCACGCCATCCCAGTGAGCAAAACCATTGTTCAGCCAGCGACGCGGCAGCGGTGAAGGCTGGCTGAAATCCAGTTCCGGTGGCAGGCGTTCGCTGAACTCACCTGCCAGCCATTGCTCACGCTCCAGCCAGTATCCCTGCGCTTTGGCCTGAATCAAAGTCTCGGGCGTGAGCGGGAAGAAAGGATGCCAGCCCAGACCAAAGGGCAGCGTCTCTTCGCCTTCATTAGTGACAAAAAGCGTCACCGTCAGCGTGTCTGCCTGTAAGTGGAAAGCCTGCCGCGCCAGATAACGATAAACGCCGTGGTGATGCTGATACACCAGCGTCAGGGTGTCGGCGCTCTGCGTTTCACATTGCCATTCACCGAGCCAGCCGTCGCCGTGAAGATAATGCGGATCCCAGTCAACATTGGCTACAAACTGGTACGTTTTTCCCTGCCATTCAAAGCGATTGCCGCTGACTCGGTTGCCAAAAGGCACCAGAGGAAAACAGGCGGAATCCGTCGCAACGCCGTTGTTTTTTCCTTCCCGTAGCAACGGCATATCCTGCCGCCACAAGCCCTCAATCACCCCGCCTGTTGAGGAAACCGCCAGACGGAGATCGCCTTTTTGTAAGCTGTAGAGCGCCATGTCCTGCCTCCTTATTCAGGGAAATTAATCACCACTTTCCCGCACTTGCCGCTGGCCATCAGCGCATACGCCTCACCGGCCTGTTCCAGGGAGAAACGGTGGGTGATGGCGTTGCGCGGCCAGAGTTTCCAGTCGGTCAGGTCATGCGCGCATTTTTCCATGTGGAACAGGCTGGTGACCCAAGAACCGATGATCCGCCGCTGGTGATGCATCAGGTCGGCGCTGACTTCAAACTCAACTTTGCCCGTTTCACCGATATACACCACTCGTCCCCAGTCTGCCGTGGATTGCAGTGCCAGCAGACGCCCTGCTGCATTTCCTGAGCAATCCAGCGCCACATCCGCGCCGCCACGGGTGATCTCTGCGATAATTTCCGGCAGATTTGCCGTGGTCGCCAGATAGCCGTTGTCCATTACGCCGAGCTGTTTCGCCATCGCCAGACGCTCCGGCAGCATATCGACGCCGATAACCCGCTTCGCCCCACGCCCACGCGCCAGCATCATCGCCATCATCCCCACCGGGCCAAGGCCAACCACCAGCACGTTGTCGCTGCCCGAAACTTCACCACGCAAAATGCCTTCATAGGCCGTGCCCACGCCGCAACTGATAAACGCGCCATCCTCATAACTCAACGCTTCCGGCAGCATGATCAGGTCTTTTTCTTCCGCCAGCAGATACTCCGCATGGCCGCCATCACGCTGCCAGCCGTATGCTGCCTTGCCTTTGCCAGTACAAGAAATAGGAAAACCGCGACGGCAGTTGGCACAGAAACCGCAGCCGGAAATGTGATACACCAGCACCCGGTCGCCTTCTTTAAAATGACGGCATCCCTCTCCGGTGGCGACAATCTGCCCGCAGGGTTCATGCCCATTGATGAATCCCTGATACAACGGTTTGTCCGGAGCCGCCGCCGTCGCACGGTGCTGGTGATAGATGTAGTGCACGTCACTGCCGCAAATCCCGGAGGATTTCATTTTGAGCAGCACCTGATTAATGCCAGGCGTCGGCACGGGCACTTCCCGCAGGTCGACCGTTGAATTCCCGGGTAAATAGGCAGCCAGCATCTTGTTCATAGTTCCCTCATCGCTCTTAATTGAAAATTCCGGCCTGCCGCAGGTGCGCCAGGCTCATCGTTCTTCAGCGCTTGGCTTTTTGGCTGCGCTGGGTCAGCAGGATGTTGGCCAGCACGGCGGCCACAATGATCACGCCGCGTACCACCTGCTGGAAAAAGGAGTTGATGCCCAACAGCACCAGGCCATTGCCGATAAGCGTGATAACCAGTACGCCAAGCAGCGTGCCAAACAGTGAACCACGGCCACCGGAGAGCGCGGTGCCCCCGACCACCACAGCAGCAATCACGTCAAACTCAAGTCCGTTGGCAGCGCCCGCATTTCCTGAGCCAAGGCGTGCGGCGAGTAAGATCCCGGTAATGGCCGCCAGCAATCCGGAAAGCGTAAAGATCAGAATGCGCACCCGGCGGACGTTGATGCCGCAGAGCTGAGCCGCCGTCGCATTACCGCCGACCGCAAACACCGAGCGCCCAAAAGCTGTTTTTCGGCTGATAAACACGAACGCCACAAACAGGATCATCATGACGATGGCGGAGACCGGCAGGCCGAGAAACTGACCGCCGAACCAGTCCAGCACGTCGTTTTCATCAATGGGCACCGGCAACGCGTTGGTCATAAACAGCCCCATGCCGCGCAGAGCGCTCCACAATCCGAGCGTGGCAACAAAGCTCGGCACGTTAAAGACACCACGCAGGACACCGGCGAGTGTGCCCATCAGCGCGCCAAGCAGCAGCACCAGCAGGCAGGCAACGCTCAGCGGCACCTGGTATTGCAGTAAAAACGCCAGACACACCGACACGAACGCCACCATAGGTCCGACGCTGACGTCGATTTCCCCGGCGATGATAATCAGCGTCATCGCCCACGCCGCAATGCCGATAGTGGCGGCATCACGCAGGATGTTCATCTGGTTATTCAATGAGATAAAGCCGGGCGCATTCAGGGAGAACACCAGATAAAGCAGAGCAATAACCACCAGCAGGCCGATTTCGTTGATGTGGCGGCTGACGATACTTTTGAGCGAGACACCTTTGCCTTGCGTCAGCAGGATTGGCGATGCAGACATGTTCAGTTTCCTCGTGATGAGCCCATCAGTGGACGGACAAAATGGCGGACATCAGCGCATCCACACTGACGGGTGAACGAAATTCCTCGGTAAACGTGCCGTGCTGAAGCAGCAAAATGCGATCGCACACCAGCGGCAGCTCTTCCACTTCACTGGAGATAAAGACCACGCTTTTTCCCTCGGCGGCCAGTTCACGCACAATGCGGTAAATTTGCTGCTTGGCTTCAATGTCGACGCCGCGAGTAGGCTCATCCAGCAGCAGGATTTGGCTGGCGGCATACACCCAACGGCCAATCACCACTTTTTGCTGATTGCCACCGGACAGCGTGCCAATCGGCGTCGCGCTGCTGGCGGCTTTCACGGTCATCCTTTGCATCACTTGTTCCGTGAGACGACGGATAACCGGCCATTGCAGAACACCGCGAACACTGACTTTGCCTTGATGAGTGATAACGGTGTTTTCATCGACCCCGAGCCAGGGAATGATCCCCGCTTCCTTGCGATTTTCCGGGGTGTAACCGATGCCCCGGCGCAGCATGTCCTGATAATCAGGCCGTTTGATGCTTTCGCCGTTGACGACTAACTCGCCAATCTCTGCCTCCTCCAGCCCAAGCAACGCTTTCAGCAATTCGCTGCGCCCCGCGCCAAGCAGCCCGGCAATTCCCAGCACTTCACCTCGATGCAGAGTGAAACTTATGTTGTTCAGTTTTGGAGCCTGACGCAGCTCGCGCACTTCCAGCACAGTGTCTTGTTGGCTGTTAAGCGAGACAATCGGGTCGCTTTCAATGTGATCGCGCCCGAGCATCAGCGACACAATTTCGCGGGTAGACGTGCTTACAAGGTCAACATCCCCTGCCACTCGCCCGTCGCGCATGATGGTGGCGCAGGAAGCAATTCGGCGGATTTCCTCCATGCGGTGGCTGACATACACCACCGCCACGCCCAGCGCGGACATCTTTTTGACGGCATGGATAACCAGCTCCACTTCCGCACTGGCGAGCGAGCTGGTCGGCTCATCAAGGATCACCACTTTCGGCTGGCCTTTCATCACCCGCGCTATCTCCACCAACTGCTTCTGTGCCGGGCTCAGTGAGGAAACCAGTTGCAGCGGATCAACCTCTACGCCCAGCGCCAACAGGCTTTGGCTGGCCTCGTCTTTCATCTGCTGATAGTCAATCATGCCGTTGCGCTGCGGCCAGTGCCCGAGACACAAGTTCTCTGCCACCGTCAGACCTTCCACCAGGCTGAGCTCCTGATAAACCGCGCGGATGCCTAATTCGGCGGCTCGACGGGTTAACGTGGCTTCGTCCCCCTCAAGCCGTATTTCACCCAGCCAAATCTCGCCGCTGTCGGGCTTTTCGCTGCCGGTCAGTAAACGAATCAACGTGGATTTCCCCGCGCCGTTCTTCCCGAGTAGCGCGCGTACTTCCCCTTTTTTCAGCGTGAAGCTGACATCCTCCAGCGCTACCACGCCGGGATAGCGCTTGTTGCCGCCGATAACCTTCGCAACAGGCAGCGAGATGCATTGCGTTGCCGTCATCTTGATCCCCTCAGTTCACTCACGGCAGACCGTCAACGTGGGTCGCCAGCCACTGCTTGCCGTCTTCGGTGGTGCTGTACAGGTCAATCGGCACCTGAATCACTTTCTCTTTTGGCGGGTTTTTATTGATGACATTCAGGGTCTGGGCAAACACCGCGTCGCCCATTTTCTTGCCGGAAATATCCACCACTGCCTTCAAAACCTGATTGCTCGCCAACTCCTGCGCGATTTCCGTGGTCATGTCGGAGCCGAACACCGCGATTTTTCCGACCTGATTCTGGTTACGCACAGCCTTCACCGCACCCAACGTTGCCCCACCGGATTCCCCCATGATGGCGTTCAACCCTTGAGTCGAAATGATCAGCTTTTCACCGACCGAAATGGCTTTGTCGAGGACCGTGCCTTCCTGATTTGCCACGATGTGTGCGCCCGGCACCCGCGCTTTCAGGGCTTCCTCAAACCCTTTGCGGCGCTGAACGCAAACTTCGAAAGCTTCACAGTTGATAACCGCAATCTTTGGCTCGCTGATGTGGCTGGCAAGGAAGTAGTCCGCCGCCGCGTTACCGAGCTTTTTGCCAAACTCCAGCGGATCGCCCACCAGATAAGCAGCGACATATTTATCCACGCCTTTGGCGTTAATGCAGGTGTTGTAGCAAATCACCGGAATACCGGCTTCACTGGCGCGGCGCACGGTACGGCTGCTGCCGTTTTCGGACACCGCGGAAAGGATAATCGCGTCGACGTTACGCGCGACCAGGGTATCGACGAAGGTGCTTTCCTTGGAGATATCCCCCTGGGCGTTGGTTTCGATTAATTCAGCCTGCACCGCAGACGCTTTCGCCGCGTCCTGCACGCCCTGACGGACGCCCGCGTAGTAGCCCTGGGTATCCAGATAAATCGCGCCGACGGTTATCTGTTTCTGCGCTGAGAAAGCAGAAAATGCACTGATAAACAGCGAAACGACGAAGAGCGAGAGCAAAGATGTTCTGATATTTCCGCACATTAAGTGCCTCCTTGTAGGGTTAAGGCATTTTTGTTATTGACGGCAAAGCGTCCTCAGATATGCCCTTGCACACCTGCAGACAAACGAATACAGACATCGAAAACTGAGCGGCAGAGAACGCCGCTCACTGACGGGAAAACTCAGGACTTCACCCACTGCTGAACAGCAGGCATCACTTCACGGAACAGCGCCGCTTTCGGCCAGGCAGGATTGAGTGTTGAAAGCGCACGGCTGGCATTTTCCCAGGCCTCGATATCTCCCAGCCCGGCGGCTGCCAGCGCCTCCACCATCAGGCATTTCTCCCGGTGTTGTTGTTGCATATCGGCATACAGCGACAGCAGGTCTGGCTGAGAAACGGCAAAGAAATCGGCCTCAATGCTGCTTTTCGCCATGTGCTGCGCCCACTGTTTCATCTCGCTGAAAAGCTGTTCAGACGCCTGCTTTTCACCCAGCATTTTCAACGCCAGCCCCTGCCAGAACAGATAATCGACCGGCTGATCGTTGTAGTAACTGTGGATATTGATAGTGCGATCGCCGGTTGCCGCCATCCGCAAACAACGCTTTGCCTCGGCTTCATCGCCAGACGCTTGCGCACAGACGGCAAGGAAAAACCAGATGTCGTTATCGGTCTGCCCAGGCAAGCGGCCTTCGCTCAGATTTTCTGGGTAGTGCAATGCGGCACGGAGCAACGTCTGCGCAGACTGCGGCTGTTTTTGCTGAATACACTGCCAGGCGCGCAGCAGCTGATTGAGAATGAACTGGCCGGTAATCTTCCCTTCCCCACCTTCCCAGGGGTGGAATTTACGCGTCGCCAGAATATCCGCGGCTTTTGCAGTTTCCCCAGTCTGATGCCACAGATTCAGCAACTCTGCGGTCATGTCGTCACGCTGAAGCGCGCAAGGCTGATGTTGTTCCAGGCGAGCCAACCGTTGTTCAGGTGCGATACCCATCAGCTTGTCCAGCAAATCACGTTCAAACAACAGGCGAGGATCGTGTGGAGCCAATGCACAGGCGGTATCGAGGTAACGCACAGCCTTCTGAGGATCGTGAAGTTTGTTCCAGGCGTGAATGGCCAAACCGCGCCAGGCATCTGCAAACTCAGGTTCCATTTCCACACAGCGCTGCCAAAGCTCGGTGGCTTTGTCGTAGCTGCCTTTGTGGTAGTGGAAACAGGCCAGCAGATGACGGGCAAACCAGCACTCTTCGAGGTTTTCCAGCGCAGCCACTTCGGTGAGAGTATTGGGGAAACGGACAAACTGCGGGAAGGCCGCACGCGCCTGTTCGATGAGCGTGGCTCTCTCTTGCGGCTGCTTCAGGCTGGCCTGCAAATAGAGCGCCAGCGTCTGCTGACATTGCAGGGCATCCAGCATTTGTGCAGCAAGCGCTGGCATTCCCCAGCTCAGCAGTTGACCGGCGGTGAGCAGCGCGTTGATATCGCGACCACGGCACATTCCGCGCCACTGGGAAAGACGGGCTTCGCTGCGTTCATCAAACCAGCCAAGCCACCAAAGCGTCGGGTTCAGCGGATAGTCTCGAAGTAATTTTTCGCGTTGTTCACGGGACTCACGCTGTTTGCCACTTTGCAGCAACAGCAGGTTTTGCAGGCATAAAACGTCCTGATTGGTCGGGCAAGCGAGCAGGCTCTGCTGGCAAAAATCCAGACCAGCCTCATTTTCGCCGCGGCGTGCTGCGAGACGCGCCAGGCCATAATATCCGCCCGCTTTACTGTTGCCACTCCACACCGCACGCCAGAAATCTTCTTCCGCTTCGTGCCATTTGTCCTGCCGCTCATAAGCGCTGGCGCGGATCAGACTCGCCTGACCACATTGAGGATTTTTATTGAGCCGATGAGCGCGTTTCAACGCCTGGGTGGCATAGTCGACCGTTCGGGCGAAATCCGCCCGGTTGTACTCCAGCATCGCCAGCGCCAGGTTGCAGCGATAATCAAGCGGGTCGAGCGCCACGCCGCGCAGGTAGTAATCGAACGGCGAACGGCTGGCATGGTGATACTGCTCCAGATGCTGACCGATAAACCAGGCTTCGTCCGCACTGGCAATCTCTTCAGCAACCAAAGGTGCGGTAGCCACTTCCGGCAATGGCACGGCGGTCGGCTGGTGTTCCTGATAGCGCAACACACATTTGCCCTGCGCATTAATCAGTTCGATCGTCAGTCTTTCGGCAGCAGTTTGTTGCAACACGCCTTGAATCGCTGAAGCAGGTGTCAGAGAAATGGCTTCATCAAGCAGCGCATCCTGCCGCCCTTCTTCACGGACAAGCAGCCGATGCCCTGTTAAAGGCGCAATTGCATACAGGCCCCATTCGATACCCTCGTGGCTGCGCTGAAGTTTAAGAACCGCGTCGCGCGAAGCGTTCTGCACCATGCCAAGCGAATGATAAGGCAGGAAATACTGCTCAAAGCGCTTCTCTTCATACGCATCAAGCCAGGTAAAATCAGGCTGGTTATCGGCAAAAATACCGGTCATCAGCTCAATATATGGGCCGTTTTCGTCGGTGAGACTTTTGTCCCACGCCTGACCAAACTCGCTGTAGCCCCAGCTCCACTGTTTTTTGCCGGGCGCGATATGGTGATTGGCGACGTGCAGCAACCCGCCGTCTTCGTCATGACACCACGCGCCGACAAAATCGTATTCTGATTTTTCCGCCATATAAGACGTGGGGACTGGCACGTTTTTGTAGCGCGAGATGTCCACGCCTGCCGAATAGTCGACTTTGTAGTAAGTGCCGGTGGCAATCGGGAAGGAGGAGACGGCGCGCTTGCCGTGATCAAACACCGCAGTCACGTCCGGTGGGAAAACGCTCTGATGCCCTTCACCGCCTTTCACCGCCGGGTTCGCCCACCACAAAAAATGACGCGGAGTGGCGTTACCGTTGTAAACGCGACTGCCGATTTCCAGCGCTGCGCGATCGGGCCTCAGTGTAAATCCTGTCATCACCTGCAAGCCGTGCATCGGCTCCGTTTCACCCACCCAAACCGTTTGCGAGCCATCGTCATGCGACTCAATGCTGAAATCGACCGGCATAAACGTGGTGGGGCGGTGATGCTGCGGCCAGTTAAATTCGATGCCTCCGGAGATCCACGGCCCGAGCAAGCCCACCAGCGCAGGTTTGATAACCTCGTTGTGATAGACAAAATCACGCTGTTTGACCTTGTCCCACGCCCGGTGCACGCGCCCGCCCAGCTCTGGCAGGATCAGCACCTTAATGTAGTCGTTTTCCAGCCATACGCCCTGCCACTGCTTTAGCGTTTTCTGTTCGCTGAGCGTGTCGGTCACGCCGTAGGGATACACCGCGCCGGACGAACCCTGATAAACGCGATTTTCGAGGAACATAGGATGAACATCCTGCGGCCCGGTTTCATAAGTCGGGATGCTGAGGTTTTCTTGCCACGCTTTGACTGATTCCATATCGCCCTCAATATTAACAAGACACACTAAACAAAAAGATTGGTGGCAGTTTAATGAACAATCTGGCACTGTTTTCGCGCAATAATCACGCATTACAGTAAACGGGATTTAGTGATATGAAGGCTTGCATCAACAATCAGCAAATCCGGCATCACAACAAATGTGTGCTGCTGGAGCTGTTGTACCGTGTCAAACGGGCGAACAAGTCGACGCTGGCTCGGCTGGCGCAGATTTCCATTCCGGCGGTGAGCAACATTCTGGAAGAACTTGCCAAAGAGCAGCGGGTGCTGAATGTTGAGGAAGATAAACCGTCACGCGGTCACAGCGGTGGCGTGTGGCTGATTGCCCCGGAAGGCGACTGGACGCTGTGCCTGAATATCACCCCGACCAGTATCGAATGCCAGCTGGCGAATGCCTGCCTGAGTCCAAAAGGCGATTTCGAACGCGTGGCAATAGACGCCCCTTCCCCGCAAGCTTTGCTGGCCGAAATAGAAAAATGTTGGCACCGCTACCGCAAGCTCTGGCCAAATCGCACCATCAATCTGGCGCTGGCTATTCACGGCCAGGTTGACCCGGTGACTGGCGTGTCGCAAACCATGCCACAAGCTCCGTGGAAAGCGCCTATCGAGGTGAAATATCTGCTGGAAGAAAAGCTCGGTGTGCGGGTTTTGGTGGACAACGACTGCGTAATGCTGGCGCTGGCGGAGAAGTGGCAAAACACTGCCCGTGGGCGAGACTTTTGCGTTATCAACGTGGATTACGGGATTGGTTCTTCGTTTGTCATTAACGATCAGGTGTATCGCGGCAGTCTGTATGGCAGTGGGCAAATCGGCCATACCATCATCGACCCTGACGGAATGGCCTGTGACTGCGGGCGTTACGGCTGCCTGGAAACCGTAGCCTCGCTGTCAGCGTTGAAAAAGCAGTCTCGCATCTGGCTAAAAACGTCGCCGCAACCGACACAGCAAGATCCTGAAACGCTCAAATCTCACCAGCTAGTCAGCGCCTGGCGCGAAGGCGATGAGCGTGTCGTGCGCTGGGTAGAAGAGTCGGCTAATGCCATTGGTCTGAGCCTGTACAACTTCCTGAATATCTTAAATATTAACCAGATTTGGTTTTATGGTCGCAGTTGCGAATTTGGTGAGCAGTGGCTGGCGGCTATCAAAGAGCGCATCGGCTTTAACCCGTTTGATCATAATGACGGTTTGAAGCGAAACGAGACGGAGATAAGTTTCGGGCAACTGACCCGCGCTCAGCAGGTCATGGGGATTGGTTATTTATATGTCGAAGCCGCGCTGGCCAACGAGGGCTGAGCAAATGGCGAGACGGGAGATTGTGTATTAACGTTATGTTATCTTCCTCACACAATGGACTTGCTATGAACGCCATCCGCTATTTTGACTTTGGTTCCTCACGCTCGCTGCTACTGCTGATTGCCCGAATTGCTCTCGTGGTGCTATTCATCATTTTTGGTTACCCCAAACTGCTCGGTTTCCAGGGCACGGTGCAGTACATGGCATCGAGCGGTGCGCCCGTACCGATGCTGTCGGCCATTATCGCCATCATTATGGAAGTGCCTGCCGCCATCCTTATCGTGCTGGGTTTCTTTACTCGTCCGCTGGCGGTGATTTTCATCTTTTACACCCTGGGAACGGCGGTGATTGGGCATCATTATTGGGACATGAGCGGGGATGCGGTGGTGCCGAACATGATTAACTTCTATAAGAACATCAGTATCGCGGGTGGTTTTTTACTGCTGGCGATCGCCGGGCCGGGGTCGCTTTCTTTGGATCGGCGCTGAGAGTGCCCGGTGGCGGCTACGCCTTACCGGGCCTACAAAAGCAGCCTAAGGTACGGGTAGGCCTGATAAGGCGCAGCCGCCATCAGGCAATAAAAAAGGCCGCATTCGCGGCCTTTTTTATGGGCAAAACGGGATTATGCGTAAACCGGGAAGCGGGCGCAGATATCCAGCACTTTACCTTTAACACTCTCAATGATGGCTTCATCATTGATGTTGTCCAGCACATCACACATCCAGCCAGCCAGCTCTTTCACTTCAGCTTCTTTGAAGCCGCGGCGAGTCACAGCCGGGGAACCGATACGGATACCGGAAGTCACAAACGGGCTCTTTGGATCGTTTGGTACGCTGTTTTTGTTAACAGTGATGTTGGCACGGCCCAGCGCAGCGTCAGCTTCTTTACCGGTCAGGTTTTTGTCGACCAGATCCAGCAGGAACAGGTGGTTCTCAGTTCCACCAGACACCACTTTGTAACCACGGTTCAGGAACACTTCCACCATCGCTTTGGCGTTTTTCGCGACTTGCTGCTGGTAGGTTTTGAACTCTGGCTCCATCGCTTCTTTCAGCGCCACTGCTTTCGCCGCGATAACGTGCATTAGTGGGCCGCCCTGCGCGCTTGGGAAGACAGCGGAGTTCAGCTTTTTGTACAGCTCTTCGCTGCCGTCTTTCGCCAGGATCAGGCCACCGCGTGGACCCGCCAGCGTTTTGTGGGTGGTGGTGGTCACAACGTGAGCGTGTGGAACCGGGTTCGGATAAACGCCTGCGGCAATCAGACCCGCAACGTGCGCCATATCAACAAACAGGTAAGCGCCGATGCTGTCAGCGATTTCACGCATTTTGGCCCAGTCAACTACGCCGGAGTAAGCAGAGAAGCCGCCGATAATCATCTTCGGTTTGTGCTCTTGTGCCTGCTTAGCCATATCTTGGTAGTCAATTTTACCGGACTCATCGATACCGTAAGGGATGATGTTGTACAGCTTGCCGGAGAAGTTAACCGGAGAACCGTGAGTCAGGTGGCCGCCCTGCGCCAGGTTCATACCGAGCACGGTATCGCCCGGCTGCAGCAGCGCGGTGTAGACCGCAAAGTTCGCCTGAGAACCAGAGTGTGGCTGCACGTTGGCGTAATCTGCGCCAAACAGCTCTTTTGCACGGTCGATAGCCAGTTGCTCAACGATATCAACGTATTCGCAGCCGCCGTAATAGCGCTTGCCCGGATACCCTTCAGCGTATTTGTTGGTCAGCTGAGAACCCTGAGCCTGCATCACGCGCGGGCTGGTGTAGTTTTCGGAGGCGATCAGTTCGATGTGCTCTTCCTGACGTACTTTTTCCTGCTCCATAGCCTGCCACAGTTCGGCATCATAATCGGCAATGTTCATTTCACGCTTTAACATCCGCATCTCCTGACTCAGCTAACAGTAGTTTTTACCGCTTAAAAGGGGGGCCCTTTTGGGCAACGGCGAACAGTATAACTGATAAGTTCTGTGATAACAGGTCTTGACAAAGGATTTTACGCAAACGATTACTTCGCCGTCACACAAGGGTTTGAGCAATAAAGGTAACGCCCGGACAAACGGATTTCTTTTCAGGTTTGTGATGCAGGATTTTCACCTTGCGAAGAACCCTTTACATCTCAGGGTCATTTTTATAACATGCATTCAAAATGCATCATTAAAAACCTTCAAAAGGATATTGCTATGCTCGACGCCCAAACCATCGCCACCGTCAAAGCCACGATCCCCCTGCTGGTCGAGACTGGACCGAAACTGACCGCCCATTTCTACGACCGTATGTTTGCCCATAATCCGGAGCTCAAAGAGATCTTCAATATGAGCAACCAACGTAACGGCGACCAGCGCGAAGCGCTCTTCAACGCCATTGCCGCTTATGCCAGCAACATTGAGAATCTGGCGGCGCTGCTGCCTGCGGTGGAGAAAATTGCTCAGAAACATACCAGTTTTCAGATTAAACCCGAGCAGTACGCCATTGTTGGCGGTCACCTGTTAGCGACGCTGGATGAGATGTTCAGCCCGGGTCAGGAAGTACTGGACGCGTGGGGCAAAGCGTACGGCGTGCTGGCAGACGTGTTTATCAAACGCGAAGACGAAATCTACCAACAGAGCGCGGCGAAAAATGGCGGCTGGGAAGGCACACGCCCGTTCCGCATCGTCAGCAAACAGCCACAAAGCGCGCTTATCACCAGTTTTGAATTTGAAGCCGCAGATGGCGGCGCGGTGGCTGACTATCAGCCAGGACAATATCTCGGCGTGTGGCTGAAGCCTGAAGGCTTCGCGCATCAGGAAATTCGCCAGTATTCCCTGACTCGCCAGCACGATGGCAAGCGCTATCGTATTGCCGTGAAACGTGAAAATGGCGGGCAGGTCTCCGAGTGGCTGCACGATGTCGCGAAGGTGGGCGATGTTGTCCATCTGGCTGCACCAGCAGGCGACTTCTTTATGCAGATTGATCCTGCGACACCGGTAACCCTGATTTCGGCTGGTGTCGGCCAGACCCCGATGCTGTCCATGCTGCACGCACTGGCAGCGCAGAAACACACGGCTCAGGTTAACTGGTTCCATGCCGCTGAAAATGGCAAAGTCCACGCTTTTGCTGAAGAAGTGAAAACCCTGGGCGCGAGCCTGCCGCATTTTGCTTCTCATGTCTGGTTTAATGCCCCAGAAAGTGGGGATGTATTTGACAGCAAAGGACTGATGGACTTACGGGCTCACGAAGGCGCATTCAGCAGCCCGGCGATGCAGTTCTATCTCTGCGGCCCGGTCGGATTTATGCAGTTTGCCGCGAAACAGTTAGTGGAGCTGGGCGTGAGCACAGACAACATCCATTACGAATGTTTTGGCCCGCATAAAGTGCTGTGATGTGATGTGAAAAACGAGCCCGGCGGCGCGATGCTTGCCGGGCCATTGGGGAAGAGATGCTCAGATTGCCGCGTCGTCTTCTTCACCGGTACGAATACGAATCACGCGTGCCACGTCGAAGACAAAGATTTTGCCATCGCCAATCTTGCCGGTCTGCGCGGTGCGGATAATGGTGTCCACACAGGTGTCGACGATATCGTCCGTCACCACGATTTCAATTTTCACCTTCGGCAGAAAATCGACCATGTATTCCGCGCCGCGATACAGCTCGGTATGACCTTTCTGACGACCAAAGCCTTTCACTTCCGTTACCGTCATCCCGGTGATGCCAACTTCC
Source organism: Scandinavium sp. NPDC088450 (assembly GCF_044900545.1). Classification (NCBI taxonomy): domain Bacteria; kingdom Pseudomonadati; phylum Pseudomonadota; class Gammaproteobacteria; order Enterobacterales; family Enterobacteriaceae; genus Scandinavium; species Scandinavium sp. NPDC088450. Next base: position 86,798 of record NZ_JBJDNI010000014.1, read on the forward strand.
GCCAGCGCTTCGCGCACATCATCGAGTTTGAAGGGTTTAATAATCGCATCAATCTTTTTCATGGTTTCCTGTCTTATCCGCGTAACCGGTTGCTTACCCTATCATAACGTTGGTGTGTTTGCCGGGCTACTCTTTAAAATCGTTGGCGTCCAGTTCGTGACGGGACAGCAATTTGTAAAACTCAGTACGGTTGCGCCCCGCCATTCGTGCAGCGTGCGTCACATTGCCTTTGGTGATTTGCAGCAGTTTACGCAGGTAGTTCAGTTCGAACTGATTACGAGCTTCAACGAACGTGGGCAGCGCGGTGTTCTCGCCTTCCAGCGCCTGCTCTACCAGCGCATCACCAATCACCGGAGAAGACGTCAGCGCCACGCACTGCTCAATGACGTTCACCAACTGGCGCACGTTGCCCGGCCAGTTAGCGGTCATCAGACGCTTCATGGCGTCGGTGGAAAAGGCGCGTACAAACGGCTTGTGTCGGTCTGCCGACTGACGCAGCAAATGATTCGCCAGCAGCGGGATATCTTCCGTACGCTCAGCCAGAGAAGGGATCTTCAGGCTGACGACGTTAAGGCGGTAATACAAGTCTTCGCGAAACTCACCGCGCGCCATGGCTTTCGGCAAGTCGCGATGCGTCGCGGACAGGATGCGCACGTTGATATCAATATCGCGGTTGCTGCCCAGCGGGCGAATTTTACGTTCCTGAAGCACACGCAGCAGTTTTACCTGCAACGGCTGCGGCATGTCGCCAATTTCATCCAGAAACAGCGTGCCGCCTTCGGCTGCCTGAAACAGCCCTTCTCGGTTGCTGACCGCGCCGGTAAATGCGCCGCGAGCGTGACCAAACAGCTCAGATTCCAGCAGTTGCTCTGGCAACGCGCCGCAGTTAATGGCGATAAACGGGTATTTGCTGCGTGGGCTGGCGTTGTGAATGGCCTGAGCGAAAATTTCTTTCCCGGTGCCGCTCTGCCCGTTAATCAATACGCTGACGTCCGATTGGGCCACCATGCGTGCCTGCTCAAGCAGACGTAACATCACCGGGCTGCGGGTGACGATAGACTCACGCCATTGGTCGTCTGTCGCCGCAGCGGTGTGCACCAGCGCGTCATCTATCGCTTTGTAGAGTGCGTCTTTATCGACGGGCTTGGTCAGGAAACTGAACACGCCCTGCTGTGTGGCAGCCACAGCATCCGGGATTGAGCCATGCGCGGTCAGGATGATAACCGGCATGCCTGGCTGAACCTTCTGGATTTCAGCAAACAGCTGAAGCCCGTCCATTTCATCCATCCGTAAATCACTTATCACCAGATCGATTTTTTCCCGCGCCAACACGCGCAGCCCTTCCTGCCCACTTTCGGCCGTCTGCACGGAAAAACCTTCGCTGGTCAGGCGCATGCCCAGCAGCTTCAGCAGGCCGGGATCGTCATCGACCAGTAAAAGGCGAGCGGGCTTACGTCCTGTCATGGCTTATCCTCTCCAGTGGCGGGCGCATCTTTGGTGGCCGGAGCGGTATCGCCCGGATGGGTGCCATCTGGCACTAAGCTGCTGCCTGAAGGTTTGCGGCTGGAAAGTTGGCGCTCGATATCAGTCAGATTTTCCAGCTTGCGGGTGGTTAAATCGAGCTGGCTGCGCAAATGCTGTTGCTGCTGACGCAGCGTGTCCATTTCGCCATCAGCGCTCTGCTGGAGCTTACTGTAGCGAGAGCGCTCGTCGGAAAGCTGCAATTGCAACGCCTGACCGTCACGCCAGACCTGATACAACGGGCGCACCTGAGAAGGAATTTGTGGGCTGAAGCTGTCGAGGCGACTGACGGTCTCGCGACGCTCCAGCGGCGTAATTTTCGCACTGCCTAACAAAATGCCGCGACGAAACGCATCCTGCCAGCTGTCGTTGGTGTGCAATTTAGCCTCGGTACGCGCCATTTCAGGCGACAGCCGCTCGGCACAATCCATGCCGCGCAGCCAGTAAAGTGGGTTCTTTTCCGTCGTTTCGCCGTGCAGGAACCAGACATCGGCACAATCGGTTGAGAGAAAATCGGCAACCTGCTGTTGTGGCAGTTTTTCTTCGTCGCTGGTCGCGTTGGCGTGTTGTGCAAACGGCGAGTTGCATCCGGCCAGTAACAGACATGACGCTCCGGCCACGAGCGTGAAAATAATGGGGGACATATTCACCAGACATTGCTTCATTTTATGGGTTTATCCGTGTCTGAAAGAGAGAGTTCGATGCAGAAGCACACATTTCCCGGCTGATTGTCGGCCAGTCGCAGGTCGCCCCGCATTCGCCGCACACAATCCCGGGCAATACTCAGCCCCAGACCACTTCCCTTCACAGCCCCTTTACGTTGATGGCTGCCCTGATAAAAAGGCTCAAAAATGAGGGTTTTTTCCGCATCCGGGATCGGCGTCCCGCTGTTGGCCACCTCAAGGAAAACGCTGTTTCCCTGTTGGTGGCTGCGCAGATAAATGTTACCGGATTCAGCCCCATAGTGCACCGCATTGGAATAGAGATTATCCAGCGCGCTCATCAGCAGCATCGGCTCCGCCCAACAATAGCGAGCCTCCAGCTCCACGCTGGTATGCATCATTTTAGCTCTTGCCGGCAAACTGTGGGCAGAGACCACCATTTCTACCAGGGGTGCCAGCTCCGTTTTTTCCATTTCCAGTGGGGTATCGGCCAGTTTTCTGTTGTAATCAAGCAGTTGCTCAATCAGTTTTTGCAGGTTCCGGCTGCTGTCATCGAGAATAGACACCACTTCTTTTTGCTCTGCCGTGAGCGGCCCCACGACCTGGTCAGCCAGCAATTCAGTGCCTTCGCGCATACTGGCGAGCGGCGTTTTCAATTCATGTGAAAGATGGCGTAAAAACTGGTGACGCTGCGATTCAAGCCAGGACAGGCGCTCACTCAACCACACGATACGCTGGCCAACAGACCGTAATTCACGCGGGCCTTTAAACAGAGCCGTACTGCCGAGCGTTTTCCCTTCCCCCAGACGGTTAATCATTTTTTCAATGCCCTTCACCGGGCCGATGATCATGCGGGTGAAAAGCAGCATCATGGTCAGGCTAACGAGGAATAATACCAGCGCCTGCCAGCCGAAAAATTGTCCCCGCTCCGCAATTTCTTGCTGAAGTTGCTGCCCACGAGAGAACACCACCGCACGCGTGGCTTGCACCATTTCAGTATTCGCGGTGGCGAAAGCTTCAAGCTGTGCCGCGGCATCGTTATCAGGCCCGCTGTTTTTACAGCGCAGTTCGCTGAGACTGTTCAGCCCCTGACGCAAGGCTTGATAGAGTTTATCGTCGGGTAACACGCCCGCATGCGCATCCAGCATGCTGCTGTAGCGCTTGCGCTGCCCTTCATAGACTTTGGCGAGGGTGGCGTCATCCAGAACGCAGTACTGGCGATAGCTGCGTTCCATTTCCAGCGCAGCGTTGGTCATGGCTTCGCTGCGGCGCGCATCAATCAGTGTGGTTCGGTTGGTCATCGCGGCCTGATCGCTGAGCGCATTCAGGCTTTGCCAGGCCTGCCACGCCAGCACTAAAAGCGGCAGCAGGATCAACAGGAAGGAGAGCATCACCAACTGGCGTAGCGAACGAGGGAAAAGAGACCAGCGTTTCAATGAGTTCGTCCCTAAGAATAAGCGTTCTGGCAGGGTAACTGAGGACAGGGTACAGATACAACAACGCCGGGTAAGAACCCGGCGTTATAGAGAATAAGGCGGTGCCTAACTCGACGTTTCGCCCGATGGTTGATATAGCTACGCTGATATCAGAAGTTGGACGGCAGGCACCTGTTTGTGCGTCATTCGAGGTTTATGTAGCGCTTCCCGAAGGGGCTGACATAAGAAGGTGAATGAGCCACTGGTTATTATTATGCAGCATCTGTGCCACATTTCAAAACAGTTCGTTAACACACTAATATTACTGAGCATTTCACTATTTATTAGGCTGCTTAGGGTTGAGCGTTTTTTGCTCATGCTGTCGCTAAAAAGAGACACAACCTAACACTAAAAATAAAAGCAATAATATTCAATGAATTAAGTGTCTCTAATCAGCGACATCTGAAATGTACCCTGTCGCTATTTTCAGACACTTTTGTTTAATCGCCGGGTGGCGCTGCGCTAACCCGGCCTACGGGGTTTGTTGGCCCGGCAAGCGAAGTGCCGCCGGGCAGTACATCAACCTAACTGTTTACGCGCGTTGCGGAAAATGCGCATCCATGGGCTGTCTTCGCCCCAGTTTTCCGGGTGCCACGAGTTTGCCACGGTGCGGAACACGCGCTCCGGGTGCGGCATCATAATGGTCACGCGACCGCTTTCGCTGGTCACTGCCGTGATACCGTTCGGGGAACCGTTCGGGTTCGCCGGGTAGTTCTCCGTCACATTGCCGAAGTTATCGACGAAGCGCAGTGCCACCAGCCCTTTGCTTTCAAGCTGTGCCAGATGAGCCGCATCGCGAACTTCCACATGCCCTTCACCGTGAGACACGGCAATAGGCATCTGCGAACCCACCATTCCCTGCAACAGCAGTGACGGGCTCTGAGTGACTTCTACCAGACTGAAGCGAGCTTCAAAACGGTCTGAGTGGTTACGCACAAAGCGCGGCCACAGGCTGCTGCCCGGGATCAGTTCGCGCAGGTTGGACATCATCTGGCAGCCGTTACACACGCCCAGCGCCAGGGTTTGCGGACGATGGAAGAAGGTTTCGAACTCATCGCGCACGCGGTTGTTGAACAGAATGGACTTCGCCCAGCCTTCACCCGCACCCAGCACGTCACCGTAGGAGAAACCGCCACACGCCACCAGCGCCTGGAAATCTTCCAGACCGGTGCGGCCCGCCAGCAGGTCGCTCATGTGAACGTCGATAGCATCGAAGCCAGCGCGATGGAACGCAGCCGCCATTTCAACATGAGAGTTCACGCCCTGCTCACGCAGAACAGCCACCTTCGGACGTGCGCCTTTGGCAATATACGGCGCCGCCACATCTTCGTTGATGTCGAAGGAAAGCTTCACATTGAGGCCAGGATCGTTATCGTTACGCTTGGCTTCGTGCTCTTGATCTGCACACTCTGGGTTGTCACGCAGGCGTTGCATCTGCCAGGTTGTTTCCGCCCACCACATACGCAGCGTGGTGCGGCTTTCGCTGTAGACCGGATGGCCGTTCGCGGTGATCACGAAGCGATCGCCTTTCTCGGCCTGACCAAGGTAATGCACGCAGTCCGCCAGACCGTGGGAAGCGAAAATGCCTTCAACGAGCGCACGATCTTCGGCACGAACCTGAATCACACCGCCGAGTTCTTCGTTAAACAGCGCAGCCAGGCGATCGTCACCCAGCGCGGCGATATCTACATTCACGCCGCAGTGGCCGGTAAACGCCATTTCAGCCAGCGTGACCAGCAGACCGCCGTCTGAGCGGTCGTGCCAGGCCAGCAGTTTACGTTCTGCCACCAGCACCTGCATGGCATCCCAGAAGCCTTTCAGCTGTTCGACGCTGCGAACGTCCGCGGTTTTATCCCCTAACTGGCGATAAACCTGAGCCAGCGCCGTTGCGCCCAGTGCGTTATGGCCTTTGCCAAGATCGATAAGCAACAGCGCGTTGTCTTCAGTAGAGAGCTCTGGCGTCACGGTGCGACGCACATCTTCAACACGACCGAAAGCGGAAATGACCAGTGACAATGGCGACGTCATTTCACGCTGCTCACTGCCTTCCTGCCAACGGGTTTTCATCGACATGGAGTCTTTGCCGACCGGAATGGTCAGACCCAGTGCCGGGCACAATTCTTCGCCCACTGCTTTAACAGCAGCGTAGAGACCCGCGTCTTCACCCGGATGCCCGGCTGCGGCCATCCAGTTTGCCGACAGCTTGATGCGCTTCAGGTCGCCAATCTGGGTGCCTGCAATGTTGGTCAGCGCTTCACCCACGGCAAGACGAGCGGATGCCGCGAAATCGAGCAGAGCAACCGGAGCGCGCTCACCCATCGCCATCGCTTCGCCATAGTAGCTGTCGAGGCTGGCAGTGGTCACCGCGCAGTTAGCTACCGGAATCTGCCATGGGCCAACCATCTGATCGCGAGCCACCATGCCAGTGACGCTGCGGTCGCCAATGGTCACGAGGAACGTTTTTTCCGCTACGGTTGGCAGATGCAGAACACGATTCACCGCATCGGCAAGCGTGATGCCCTGGCGATCCAGTGCTTCACCGTTCGCGGACAGGGTTTCTACATCGCGAGTCATTTTCGGCGTTTTGCCAAGCAGAACGTCCAGCGGCAGGTCGATAGGCTGGTTGTCGAAATGCGTATCGTTGAGGCTCAGGTGCATCTCTTCGGTGGCTTCACCGATAACCGCATACGGCGCACGCTCACGACGGCACAGCTCGTCAAACAGCGGTAACTGTTCCGCAGCCACCGCCAGCACGTAACGTTCCTGTGATTCGTTACACCAGATTTCCAGCGGGCTCATGCCTGGCTCATCGCTGAGGATATCGCGCAGCTCGAATTTACCGCCGCGCCCGCCGTCGCTCACCAGCTCTGGCATGGCGTTAGACAGGCCACCCGCGCCCACATCGTGGATAAACAGAATCGGGTTCGCTTCACCCATCTGCCAGCAGCGATCGATCACTTCCTGACAGCGGCGCTCCATTTCCGGGTTATCACGCTGCACGGAAGCGAAATCGAGATCCGCATCAGACTGACCGGAAGCCATGGAAGACGCCGCTCCACCGCCCAGCCCAATGTTCATTGCCGGGCCACCGAGGACGATCAGCTTCGCTCCGACGTTGATCTCGCCTTTCTGCACGTGATCGGCGCGAATGTTGCCGATCCCGCCTGCCAGCATGATCGGCTTGTGGTACCCGCGCAGCTCTTCGCCGTTGTGGCTGTTGACCTTCTCTTCGTAAGTACGGAAGTAGCCGTTCAGCGCCGGGCGGCCAAATTCGTTGTTAAACGCCGCGCCGCCCAGCGGGCCGTCAGTCATGATGTCCAGCGCGGTGACAATACGATCCGGCTTGCCAAAATCTTCTTCCCACGGCTGCTCGAAGCCTGGAATACGCAGGTTCGAAACAGAGAACCCAACCAGACCCGCTTTTGGCTTCGCGCCACGCCCGGTTGCGCCTTCATCACGAATTTCGCCACCGGAACCGGTCGCCGCGCCCGGCCATGGGGAAATGGCGGTTGGGTGGTTGTGAGTTTCAACTTTCATCAGGATATGTGTCGGTTCCTGGTGGAAGTCATAGCGCAGACCGTCGCGATCCGCGTAGAAACGCCCGACGTCAGAGCCTTCCATCACTGCCGCGTTGTCTTTATAAGCAGACAGGACGTGATCCGGCGTGGTCTCGAAGGTGTTCTTGATCATCTTGAACAGCGACTTCGGCTGCTGTTCGCCATCGATGACCCAGTCGGCGTTAAAAATCTTGTGACGACAGTGCTCCGAGTTCGCCTGAGCGAACATGTAGAGCTCGATGTCGTTCGGGTTGCGGTTCAGTGTGTTGAACGCTTCGTGCAGATAGTCGATTTCATCTTCTGCCAGCGCCAGACCCAGACGCAGGTTAGCTTCGACCAGAGCCTGACGACCCTGCCCCAGCACATCGACGCTGGACACCGGCGCAGGCTGGTGATGAGCAAACAGATTTTCCGCGTCTTCCAGTGCCCCGAAGACGGTTTCCATCATCCTGTCGTGCAACTCAGCGGCCACGGTAGCCCACTGTGCTTCGCTCAGTGTTGAGGCTTCAACGTAATACGCTACACCGCGCTCAAGGCGAACAATCTGGGCCAGGCCGCAGTTGTGGGCGATGTCGGTTGCTTTTGAAGACCAGGGAGAAATGGTGCCAGGACGGGGGGTGACGAGCAGGAGTTTTCCGGCGGGAGTATGGCTGCTGAGGCTTGGACCATACTGCAGCAATCTTGCCAGGCGGGTGTGTTCCTCTTCTGAGAGCGGTGCGCTCAGTTCGGCAAAATGCACGTACTCGGCGTAAATATTGCTGACCGGAAGGTTGGCTGCCTGAAAGCGTGCCAGCAGTTTGGTAATACGAAATGCAGACAGTGCAGGCGAACCACGCAGAATTTCCATCATAAGTCTCTCGTCTTCTGGGTTTCAGTGTGCGCAATGGCGGAAAACGGGCGCCATTATAGAGCATCCTGGGCGGCGACGTAACCGTTTGCGTAGAAATAAAATGACCGCTCCGTTTTTATCACCAGGTGCGACAAAGACGACTAAGAGGTTGCCAACTGCCGCATTGTTACGCAAAATGCCGCTCATTCTGTAGTGCCCCTAAACTTTAACATGGTAACTATTGCCTGAGATTGCTCTCACCACAGAGAATTAACTAATTGAAAAAATTAAAGATTAATTATCTGTTTATCGGCATTGTCACCCTGCTACTGGCAGCGGCGCTTTGGCCTTCTGTTCCCTGGTTCAGTAAGCCAGAGAACCGCATCGCGGCCATTCAGGCTCGCGGTGAGCTGCGCGTCAGTACTATTGTTTCCCCTCTGACCTTCGCCAGCATCAAGGAGAAAGACTACGGTCTGGACTACGAGATGGCCCAGCAGTTTGCTGACTACCTCGGCGTTAAGCTTAAAGTCACCGTACGCCAGAACATCAGCCAGCTGTTTGACGATCTCGATAATGACGATGCCGATATGCTGGCCGCCGGGCTGGTGTACAACAGCGAGCGCGTGAAAAACTATCAGGCAGGTCCTGCCTACTATTCTGTTTCTCAGCAGTTGGTCTATCGCAAAGGCAATTTCCGCCCACGCACGTTGGCAGATATCACGGCTCAACAACTGACTATCGCCCCGGGTCACGTCGCCATTATCGACCTGCAAGAGCTGAAAGCGAAAAAGTACCCTGACCTCGGCTGGACAGTCGATGACAAACGCGGCAGCACGGAACTGATGAACGACGTGATTGACGGTAAGCTCGATTACACCATCGCCGATTCCGTTGCGATTAGCCTGTTCCAGCGCGTTCACCCGGAACTGGCCGTGGCGCTGGATATTACGGACGAACAACCCGTCACCTGGTTTAGCCTGAAAGATAGCGACAACACCCTGCCTGCGGCGATGCTCGACTTCTTCAATAACATTAATGAAGACGGCACGCTGGCGCGCCTGGAAGAAAAGTACCTCGGTCACGGCGATGATTTCGATTATTTCGATACGCGCACTTTCCTGCGTGCGGTCGATAACGTCCTGCCCGATGTTCAGCCGTTATTCCAGAAATACGCTCAGGAAATCGACTGGCGCCTGCTGGCGGCCATCGCCTGGCAGGAATCGCACTGGGACCCGCAGGCAACATCACCGACAGGTGTGCGCGGCATTATGATGCTGACCAAAAACACGGCGCAAAGTCTGGGGCTGACGGACAGAACCGATGCGGAGCAAAGCATTAGCGGCGGGATGCGTTATCTGCAAGACATGATGGAAAAAGTGCCGGACACGGTACCGAAAGATGAACGCATCTGGTTTGCGCTGGCGGCCTATAACATGGGTTACGCACATATGCTGGATGCGCGAGCGTTAACGGCCAAACAAAAAGGCAATCCGGACAGTTGGGCCGATGTGAAGCAACGTTTGCCGTTACTCAGCCAGAAGCCTTATTACAGCCGCCTGACGTACGGCTATGCACGCGGGCACGAGGCTTATGCTTATGTGGAAAACATTCGTAAGTATCAAATAAGCCTGGTGGGGTATCTGCTGGAGAAAGAGAAGAAAACGGCGCAGGCACTGGAGTTTGCACAGGACTACCCCGCCGTTCACCCTGATGAGCTGAATCACACCAGCCTCGGCCTGTTGCCCTTCATTTCATTACAACCAGACCAGCGCAATGGTCAGATTGAAGTGAAGCATAACAAAATGCTGGTTGAGCTCACCCACAACTAAGATGACGAAGCTGCACGTTTCAGGGCTTTTTTCTGCTCACGGCGCTGACGGAAGAAATCACTCAACATGGAAGAACACTGCTCTGCGAGCACACCTTCGGTGATTTCCACGCGGTGGTTCATGCCGGGATGATGCAGCACATCGATAAGCGACCCCGCAGCCCCCGTCTTCGCATCACGCGCCCCAAACACTAAGCGGCCAATACGGCTGTGAACCATCGCTCCGGCACACATCACGCAAGGTTCAAGCGTCACATAAAGCGTTGCGTCAATCAGGCGATAATTTTGCAGCACCAGGCCGCCCTGACGCAGGGCCATGATTTCAGCGTGAGCGGTCGGATCGTGACGGCCAATCGGCCGATTCCAGCCTTCGCCTATCACTTGATTGTTGTGTACCAGCACAGCGCCAACCGGCACTTCCCCTTCATCCCAGGCACGTTGAGCCAACGTCAGCGCATGGCGCATCCAGTCATCATGGGTAAATTCAGTGTCGGACAAGGCGGCTACTCCGTTTGAAAAGCGGCGCATTATACACAGCGCCAGGGGTTTGCACTATTCAAGTTGCTGCAACTTTCCTGTTGGCGTCACCCGCCATCTGTGCTCGCAGAAATAGAGCAGCGGGTTATCCTGATTGCTGTCGCTATAGCCACTGTATAAGCGCAGTGGTGTGCCGATTTTCTGTTCGAGTTGGGCGACTTTTTCATGCCCAAGACAGCGCAGCGTGAGCACCCAACCGCCGTAGCGACGTTCCATCAGGCTGGCAATCAGATTCACTCGTGGCAGCCAGGGCGTATCAAAATAAACCTGTTCAACCAGCGGCTTTGGTGAGCCGGTAATCAGCCAGACGTCGGCATCAGAACTGGTCAGATACCCGGTCAGCCGTTCGTGGACCACCGGAAAAGTCGTGACGTGCTCACGGAACCATCCTACAAATCTCGCCTGAAGCGCGTTAAGCCGTGCTTCACTGTGTCCAAAAGTCGCCCCCCACAACAACAGGCTCATCGGCCAGCGTGCAGCCCGCCCTTTGACCAGCAGCGCGATGCCCGCCACCGGCAGGACGATGAGCACCAGCAGTGCGTTTAACGGATTGTGGCGCAGCAGAAAACGAATAAAACTGCCGAACATGTCCTGCTGATGCAGGGTGCCATCAAGATCGAAAAAAACTACCCGACGCGGATTGCTGACCAAACCTCTCTCCTCAAAATGGTGAGCGTGTAAACGCCACGCCTGTCAGATAGCCTAACAGCCTGACCCTAACATTTCCAAAAACGAAAAGCCCTGCGCCTTTCACTCTGCTGCGGGAGAGCGTATCCTTTTGATTAGCATGATGAATCGGTTAACAATACGGCAACACGTGCTGAGTCAGTGCATGACGGTTAACCACAATCCCCTATACTCAAGACAAAATTCGCACAGGCGGCCACAAAAAGGCCTGCTGGAGAGCCAATGAACTGTTTGATTCGCATCCGTCAGCGTTACCCTGGGCTTGCGCAAAGCGATAAAAAGCTGGCTGATTTTATTCTGGCGCAGCCCAATGAAGCGCGTCACCTCAGCTCGCAGCAATTGGCCGCCCTCTCAGGCGTAAGCCAGTCGAGCGTGGTGAAATTCGCTCAGAAGATGGGTTTCAAAGGGTTTCCGGCGTTAAAACTGGCGTTGAGCGAAGCGCTGGCGAGTAATCCTAATCCTCATTCTGTGCCGGTACACAACCAGATCCGCGGCGACGACCCTTTGCGCCTGGTGGGCGAAAAGCTGATTAAGGATAACGTGGCGGCGATGCATGCTTCGCTGGACGTGAATACCGAGGACAAACTACTGGAAGCTGTTTCGCTGCTACGAAGCGCTCGTCGCATTCTGGTGACCGGCATTGGTGCCTCTGGCCTGGTGGCGCAGAACTTTAGCTGGAAGCTGATGAAGATAGGGTTTAACGCCGTTGCCGAACAGGATATGCATGCGCTGCTGGCGACGGTTCAGGCCATGACAACAGAGGATTTGCTGCTCGCTATTTCTTATTCCGGTGAACGCCGGGAAATTAACATGGCAGCGGACGAAACCCTGCGAGTGGGGGGAAAGATCATTGCTATCACCGGATTCTCTCCAAACGCGTTGCAGCAACGCGCCAGCCACTGCCTGTATACCATCGCCGAAGAACAGGCGACCCGAAGTGCAGCCATTTCGTCTACCAGCGCCCAGATGATGTTGACTGATTTACTGTTTATGGGATTGGTCCAGCAGGATTTGGAACATGCCCCGGAACGTATCCGTCACAGCGAAGCATTGGTGAAAAAACTGGTTTGAACAGGAAATGAGCGTATAATGCCCGCCCTGTTTGTGTTGTTTCTGAGAATTTCCTGATGGCGCTGTTAATCACCAAAAAATGCATCAATTGCGATATGTGCGAACCGGAGTGTCCGAACGAGGCCATTTCGATGGGCGACAGCATTTATGAGATTAACAGCGATCGCTGTACGGAGTGTATCGGCCATTACGAAACTCCGACCTGCCAGAAAGTGTGCCCGATCCCCAATACCATCATTAAGAACCCGACACATCTGGAAAGCGAAGAGCAACTGTGGGACAAATTTGTTCAGCTGCACCACGCGGACAAAATCTAACTTTCCATTATCACGGTTGCACAGGCGTAATGACGTTCATCAGCGAGCGTCACATGCATCTGCGTCACACCTAACTTTTCGGCAAGCTCTGCCGCCGCGCCCCAAAGCCGCAGCTTCGGTTTGCCCAATTCATCGTTGTAAACTTCAAACTGTTCAAACGCCAGGCCGTTACGAATACCCGTGCCCAGTGCCTTCGACGCCGCCTCTTTCACCGCAAAACGTTTAGCCAGAAAACGCACCGGCTGTTGATGCGTTTCCCAGGTTTTCCATTCGTTATCGCTGAGCACGCGCCGCGCAAGGCGATCGCCGCTACGGGCGATCACTGCCTCGATGCGGGCAATTTCCACGATATCGGTGCCAATGCCCACGATAGCCATTACTGACGCGCTTCCAGCATCAGACGTTTCATTTCTGCCACAGCCTCTTTCAACCCACTCATTACCGCGCGGCCGATAATGGCGTGGCCGATGTTGAGTTCATGCATTTCTGGCAGTGCTGCAATCGCCTTTACGTTGTGATAGGTCAGGCCGTGACCGGCGTTGACTTTCAGGCCGAGGCTTGCCGCGTATTTCGCCGCCTGAGCAATACGTTCCAGCTCTTTGGCCTGTTCAGCTTCAGTTTCTGCATCGGCATAGCAACCGGTGTGAATTTCGATATACGGCGCGCCCACATCAGCGGCAGCTTTGATCTGCTCGCGATCGGCGTCAATGAACAGTGAAACCAGAATTCCGGCATCAGCCAGACGCTTGCAAGCATCCCGCATTTTGTCGAGCTGACCGGCGACATCCAGCCCACCTTCGGTGGTCACTTCCTGACGTTTCTCTGGCACCAGGCAGCAGAAATGAGGTTTGGTATCACAGGCGATGGTCAGCATCTCTTCCGTGACCGCCATTTCCAGGTTCATGCGAGTATCGAGGGTCTGGCGCAGAATACGCACATCGCGATCAGTAATATGACGACGATCTTCACGCAGATGAACGGTTATCCCGTCTGCACCTGCCTGTTCAGCGATAAACGCCGCCTGAACCGGATCAGGATAGGCAGTACCGCGTGCATTGCGCAGAGTGGCGATGTGGTCAATGTTGACGCCTAACAGTAATTCAGCCATGACAATCCTCGTTATTGATTTTAGATCGTAGAATCCCCTCTCCCTGGCCCTCTCCCAAAGGGAGAGGGAACTTAACGGTGCTTCTGACGTCCCCCTCTCCCTCGGGGAGAGGGTTGGGGAGAGGGGAACTAAACTTATGTACGCTTCGGCACAAACTGCCGGAACAACTCCCGGCTCTTCAGCGGCTTACCGCCAAGATAGGGCTTGAGCGCCATGCGGGTGAAGCGCTTTGCCGCCCGTAGCGCATCGACATCCCGAAACTCACGGCTGGCGAGCGCTTTCAAATGGTGCCCGGTAAAAGTGTTGTTATCAATCACCACGCTTGCGATAAACCCTTTTTCCTCACGATAACGGTAGGTCATGGTGTCTTCGACCGGCTCGCCGCTGCCCGCACAGTGCAGAAAATCGACGCCGTAACCCAGATGTGCAAGCAGCGCCAGCTCAAAGCGGCGCAGCGCGGGCTCCGGTGTGCCCGTCACGCCTGCCAGCGCCTGGAGGCAGTGCAAATAATCGAAAAAGAGTTCAGAAAAACGGGTTTCGTTTTCCAGCACGCGAGAAAGGAGTTCGTTGACGTACAAGCCGCTGTAGAGCGCAATACCGCTTAACGGTAAAGCCAGCGAGACAGCTTCGGCACTGCGCAGCGTTTTGACGTCGCCACGGCCACCAAAACGGACCAGTAAGGGAGTAAAGGGCTGAAGCGCACCTTTGAGATTTGAACGTTTGGAACGTGCGCCTTTAGCCACAAGGCGCACGCGACCCGACTCTTCCGTGAAGACGTCCAGCATCAGGCTGGTTTCGCTCCAGGGACGACTATGCAGGACAAAAGCGCGCTGCCAGCCCTCCATCATACTCGTCGTCTTTCAGGCTGCAGGTGCGTTGGCTGCACCTGTTCACCCCAGTCACTTACTAAAGTAAGCTCCTGGGGATTCTCAGTCTTGCCGCCTTCCTGCAACCAGAAAGCCATAGAGTAGTTTACTTAGAGGTCGTCGACGTAACCGAGACTGCGCAGGGCGCGCTCGTCATCGGCCCAGCCGGATTTCACTTTCACCCACAGTTCCAGGTGAACCGGGGCTTCAAACATTTCCTGCATATCTTTACGAGCTTCGATACCGATGGTTTTGATTTTGGCACCTTTGTTGCCAATCACCATCTTCTTCTGCCCTTCGCGCTCAACCAGGATCAGACCGTTGATGTCATATCCGCCACGCTCGTTGGTCTGGAAACGTTCGATTTCAACGGTGACCGAGTACGGCAGTTCTGCGCCAAGGAAACGCATCAACTTTTCGCGAATGATCTCAGAGGCCATAAAGCGCTGAGAACGATCGGTGATGTAATCTTCCGGGAAGTGGTGTGTGGCTTCCGGCAGGTGCTTACGCACGATGCCTGCAAGCGTGTCCACGTTCAGGCCGGTTTCCGCAGAGATCGGCACGATATCCAGGAAGTTCATCTGGCTGCCGAGGAACTGCAGGTGCGGCAGCAGGTCCGCTTTTTCCTGCACGTTATCGACTTTGTTCACCGCCAGAATGACCGGCGCACGACCGCCACGGAGCTTGTTCAGCACCATTTCGTCGTCTGCGGTCCAGCGGGTGCCTTCCACTACGAAGATAACCAGTTCAACGTCGCCAATCGAGCTGCTCGCCGCTTTGTTCATCAGGCGGTTAATGGCGCGTTTTTCTTCCATGTGCAGACCTGGGGTATCCACGAAAATAGCCTGATAGGGCCCTTCAGTGTGAATACCCACAATGCGGTGACGCGTCGTCTGCGCTTTACGGGAAGTGATAGAAATCTTCTGACCAAGCAGGTTGTTCAGCAGGGTGGATTTGCCGACGTTGGGACGTCCAACGATGGCAATAAATCCGCAGTAACTCTTTTCGTCGCTCATTCCAGCTCCAGTTTTTTCAGCGCCTGTTCGGCGGCAGCCTGCTCCGCCTTGCGACGGCTGGAACCTGTGCCAACTACCGGTTCACTCAGGCCACTGACCTGGCAGTGGATAGTAAATTCCTGATCGTGGGCTTCGCCACGCACCTGCACCACCAGATAGGAAGGCAGCGGCAAATGACGACCCTGTAAATATTCCTGCAAACGCGTTTTCGGATCTTTTTGTTTATCGCCCGGGCTAATTTCATCCAGACGAGTTTGATACCAGCTTAAAATCAGCTTCTCGACGTTCTGAATATCGCTGTCGAGGAAAACACCGCCAATCAGTGCTTCAACGGTATCCGCGAGAATCGATTCACGACGAAAACCGCCACTTTTCAGCTCACCCGGCCCGAGACGCAGGCATTCGCCCAGTTCAAACTCGCGAGCGATTTCTGCCAGCGTGTTGCCGCGTACCAGCGTGGCACGCATACGGCTCATGTCACCTTCGTCAACGCGCGGAAAACGGTGATACAGCGCGTTGGCAATCACGTAACTTAAAATAGAGTCACCGAGAAATTCCAGGCGTTCATTATGCTTGCTGCTTGCACTGCGGTGAGTTAACGCCTGTTGCAACAGATCCTGATGTTGAAAAGTGTAGCCCAGCTTCCGTTGAAGCCGATTAATTACGATGGGGTTCATGCTTTACCAATAGATGAATGCGTCAATAATTCAGCACACGAAACCGACCTGATAACAGCCAACGCGGTTTCGTGTGCCGTGGATCCCTTGCGGGTACCAACCTAAAACTTCGGGGGGACATTCTATACGCAACGACGGGAGATGTCGTTAGCTGACGGGTATTTATCTGGGAAATAATTCGTGCCGCCATCATCAGGATGACAGCACGAAGCATAAAGGAGAATTAATGGATGCCGCCAATACGATTTAAACGTACGCCGGTCGGCCATTCACCTTCCTGTTTTTCAAAGCTCATCCAGATACCTACCGCTTTACCGACCAGATTCGCTTCCGGAACAAAGCCCCAGTAACGGCTGTCTGCGCTGTTATCACGGTTATCGCCCATCATAAAGTAATGGCCCGGTGGAACAATCCAGGTGGCGAGCTGCTGGCCCTGCTGATGGTAATACATACCCAGTTGGTCCTGCGCGATAGGCACAGTCAGAATGCGGTGAGTCACATCGCCCAGCGTCTCTTGACGTTCGGACAGGCGCACGCCGTTGTCTTTGCTCTCGCCTTTCGGCAATTGCCAGAAACCGCTGGTCGCTTCGCCGCCGTTACGACGGGCAAAGGTCTGCACAAAATCGCTCGCTTCCACGTTGGAATAAGTGACTGGCAATGCGTTGCCACAAGCCTGACCAGAACTGCAGTTTGGCTGAATGGTGACTTCTTTGGCGACTGGATCGTAAGTGACTTTATCACCCGGTAAACCGACAGTACGTTTGATGTAATCAAGACGCGGATCTTCCGGGTATTTGAACACCACAATGTCGCCGCGTTTTGGATGGCCGGTTTCAATTAAGGTCTTCTGATAAATCGGATCTTTAATTCCATAGGCGAATTTCTCGACCAGAATAAAATCGCCGATCAGCAGCGTTGGCATCATTGAACCTGATGGGATCTGGAATGGCTCATAAATAAAGGAGCGTACCACCAGCACAATAGCCAGCACCGGGAAAACAGACGCTCCCGTTTCCAGCCAGCCCGGTTTCGGGCCAACTTTCTTCAGGGTCTTTTTATCCAGCGTATCACCTGCCGCAACCTGAGCTGCGGCCTGACGTTCACGGCGTTTAGGTGCGAAAATAAATTTATCCAGGCACCATAAAATCCCTGTCACCAGGGTCGCGATGACCAGGATCAGGGCAAACATGTTCGCCATGCCAACTCCTTATTGTTATTTACCGTCTTTACCGACATGCAGAATGGCGAGGAAAGCTTCCTGCGGCAGCTCAACGTTGCCCACCTGCTTCATGCGTTTCTTACCATCTTTCTGTTTCTGCAGCAGCTTTTTCTTACGGCTGACGTCACCGCCGTAGCATTTCGCCAGAACGTTTTTACGTAACTGTTTCACCGTGGAACGGGCAATAATGTGGTTACCGATAGCCGCCTGAATCGCGATATCAAATTGCTGACGCGGGATCAGTTCTTTCATCTTCTCAACCAGCTCACGACCGCGATATGGCGCGTTGTCGTTGTGGGTGATCAGCGCCAGCGCATCAACACGATCGCCGTTGATCAGCACATCCACACGCACCATGTTGGAAGCCTGGAAACGTTTGAAGTTGTAATCCAGCGACGCATAGCCACGAGAGGTGGACTTCAGACGGTCAAAGAAGTCGAGCACCACTTCCGCCATTGGGATTTCGTAAGTCAGCGCCACCTGGTTACCGTGGTAAACCATGTTGGTCTGCACGCCACGTTTTTCGATACACAGCGTGATCACGTTACCGAGGAACTCCTGCGGCAGCAGCATGTGACACTCAGCGATTGGCTCACGCAGCTCATGAATATTGTTCAGCGGCGGAAGTTTGGACGGGCTGTCGACGTAGATAACTTCTTTCGACGTGGTTTCAACTTCATACACTACGGTCGGTGCCGTGGTAATCAGATCCAGATCGTATTCACGTTCCAGACGTTCCTGAATGATTTCCATGTGCAGCAAGCCGAGGAAGCCACAGCGGAAGCCGAAGCCCAGTGCCGTCGAACTTTCTGGCTCATAGAACAGGGAAGCATCGTTGAGGCTCAGTTTGCCCAGCGCATCACGGAAGTTTTCATAATCATCAGAGCTGACCGGGAACAGACCGGCATAAACCTGCGGCTTCACTTTTTTAAAGCCTGGCAGAGCTTTATCTGCAGGATTACGAGCCAGCGTCAGCGTATCGCCGACCGGTGCACCGAGGATGTCTTTGATGGCGCAAACCAGCCAGCCTACCTCGCCGCATTTCAGCTCGGTGCGATCAAGCTGTTTCGGGGTGAAGATGCCCAGACGGTCAGCGTTATACACCTGACCGGTGCTCATCACTTTAATCTTGTCGCCTTTGCGCATGGTGCCGTTTTTGATACGCACCAGAGATACAACGCCCAGATAGTTATCGAACCAGGAGTCGATGATCAGCGCCTGAAGCGGTGCTTCCGGGTCGCCTTCTGGCGGCGGAATATCACGAACCAGACGTTCTAACACATCCGGAACGCCCACGCCGGTTTTTGCCGAGCAGCGTACTGCATCGGTCGCGTCGATACCGACGATATCTTCAATCTCTTCGGCTACGCGCTCAGGGTCTGCAGCTGGCAGGTCAATTTTGTTCAGAACCGGCACAACTTCCAGATCCATTTCCATCGCGGTGTAGCAGTTTGCGAGGGTCTGTGCTTCTACGCCCTGCCCGGCATCCACCACCAGCAGCGCGCCTTCGCAAGCGGCCAGAGAGCGGGAAACTTCATAGGAGAAGTCAACGTGGCCAGGGGTATCGATAAAGTTAAGCTGGTAGGTTTCACCGTCAGTGGCTTTGTAATCCAGGGTCACGCTCTGAGCTTTGATGGTAATACCACGTTCGCGTTCCAGATCCATGGAATCAAGCACCTGAGCGGCCATTTCACGATCGGAGAGACCGCCGCAAATCTGGATAATACGGTCAGATAACGTCGACTTACCGTGGTCGATGTGAGCAATGATCGAAAAGTTACGTATATTCTTCATAGTTAGAGTTAGTTATGCCTTACGAATTCCTGGAGGCCGCGGGTCTGCGCCTGACGTTTGATCGTTCGAAAACGCCGCATTCTACACTACATCTCCGTCGCCAGGAAATGCTCTTCCGGCAAGCTTAGCGGTTAGTTAAGAGGAGATCCTGCAAGAGATGTAAATAAAGATAAAAGCCAGCGCGATTACTGGCTCAATTCAGAAGAGGTTGTGTCTACGCGCAGTAAATCTGGTGGCAGACCGACGTTTAAAATGACCGGTTGCCAGGCTTCTCGCGAAGCCAGTTTTGGCGACAAGCCGCGAGCCACCAAAAAGCCACCTACACCGCCGAGCACGCCGCCAGCAAAAGCGGCTACATCGCTGCCGAACAGCAACTGGAACAGGGCCGCGATGACGAACAGACCAAACAGCGGAGTCATGTACACCAGCATCGCTGAAGTCAAAAGACTGCCCTCGCTGATACCCAGCTCGACTTTCTGCCCAACCACCAGCGGCTGCTCACTCGGCACTACAATCGTGTGTTCTGTTTGCGGCCCAAGTTTGTTGAGAACCCGACTGCCGCAGCCGGCTCTTGATGAACAGCTGCTGCAAGACGATTTCACGTCACAGCTGACTTTCGCCTGTCCGTTGTGCCAGGACACCACGGTTGCCCATTCTTTGATCATTTCGCCGCCCTGAACTTCACGCTATCAGCAACGCGTTTCGCCGTCTGGGGAGGCAATTCGCCCACGATGGTTATCTCCGCGTTATCTCGCACTGACGTGCTGACCGTTCTACGGCCGGTACGAAGCATTTGCTCTGTGCTGGTCGCCGTTGCCGGGTTGATGTTCACAGAGAAACTAAAGAGGCCGTCGGAATAAAGGCGTGATTCAACGGGGGCATTGATGGTCGGCAAGTTACGGCGGCTGCCAGCCACTTCAACAAAACCTTGTGGCAACCAGCCTGGCGCCCAGTTGAAGTTGGCTTTGTCTCCCTGTGGAACAGATAACAGCGGTGGCAGGCTGGCGGTCGCCAGATTCTGCATATTGCTGCTTACCTGGTTGTTGACGTTAAACGCCACAACGCGGAACTGCTCCAGCGTTTCGCCATCACGGTCAAGTAAATCAACGCGCATTGGCAGCTTGGTTTCCGAATCAAGCCAGACAATATAGCTGTAACGCGTGCCATCACGTGCGACGACCCGAATGACCTCGCACAGCCTGTCAGCAATGCGCGTCCTTCCGACGGAAATAAAGTCGTAATACGGCGCAAGGCGTTTGAAATCGGTATAAACCAGTGATGGCAATGAATCGACGATGTAGTCGCCGTTCAGAGTGAAAGGATCGAGGCCTGGCTCGAAGTAGCTGATTTCGTTTCCACGCTGAACCACTTCACGGCGTGGACCGTCCAGCTGCAGCAGTTGCGCCAGGGCCTGATTATTCAGACGCGCATGACGATAGCGTAGCGACTCTACGCCCTGCTTATTGATGCTGACAAACGACAGCTCATAGTTGAGAGACTGGCTGGCCAGATTCATCTGCTGCAACAACGCCCCGGACGAGACATCAGCCGAGGCGTTGGCGGAGAAGAACAGGCTACCAGCCACAAGGGACATGGCACACCAAAGTTGCTTCATTACTGCGATTGCGTTCCTAACG
This sequence comes from Scandinavium sp. NPDC088450, assembly GCF_044900545.1. Classification (NCBI taxonomy): domain Bacteria; kingdom Pseudomonadati; phylum Pseudomonadota; class Gammaproteobacteria; order Enterobacterales; family Enterobacteriaceae; genus Scandinavium; species Scandinavium sp. NPDC088450. Next base: position 107,599 of record NZ_JBJDNI010000014.1, read on the forward strand.
TTTGATATCCTGGCACTTGTACAGCAGCTTGCTGGGTCTGTGCTTGTTCAAACTGAAGCTGTTCGGAATGCAGGCGGCGCTGCAATTCGTAGTCCTGCAACATCGCATTGATGCGACGACGTTGTTCCTGGACTTGCTGCTGCTGTTGACCACTGCCCGTGGCATTGGCATCAGCAGGAACTCCCAGGCTCACCGGGCTGGCTTTGCCCATCATCGGCAGTGTATTGAACACTGGCGTTTCAGGCTGCTGGGATGCATCAGATTGCCCGTTATAGTGCTGGACACCTACGATAACTGCAAGTGATACGCACGCGGCAACGCCCATCTGTGTCAGTGAACTTGCCCACGGACGCACCTTTTTCCAGAATGGCATGTTCTGCCACTGATGCGGAGCAGGCTGTGCTTCGGGAATGAGCGGCGTCGCCAGGCGAACAGGTTCATTCTCAATGGCGGCCATTACGCGGGCTGAAATATCAAAATTCAGGGTCTGTGCTGTCTCACCACGCATTGTGTCGCGGATAAGATGGTAGCTTTCCCATGTCTTTTGCATCTCAGTGGAGTGAGCCAGCTCGTTGAGCAGCTCTGAGTCCAGCGTTTCACCATCCATTAAGGCGGAAAGTTTTTCTTTCTGCATGCCTAAATACCTTTTCCAGTATTCCGCTATCGTCAACGCCTGATAAGCGGTTGAACTTTATTATCAATAGCTTCTCGTGCACGGAAAATGCGCGAGCGAACCGTACCCACCGGACAATCCATGATAGCGGCTATCTCTTCATAGCTCAGGCCATCCAGCTCCCGTAACGTGATTGCCATGCGTAAATCTTCCGGGAGCGACTCAATAGTACGGAACACTATTTGTCTCAGTTCTTCTGACAACATTAAGTTCTCAGGGTTCGAAATTTCTTTCAGCGCACCGCCACTTTCGTAGTTTTCTGCTTCTATTGCATCAACATCGCTTGATGGCGGACGTCTTCCCTGAGCAACCAGATAGTTTTTTGCTGTGTTCACAGCAATACGGTATAGCCAGGTATAGAAAGCACTATCTCCCCGGAAAGAATCCAGCGCTCGATAGGCCTTTATAAAAGACTCTTGTACCACGTCAGGCACATCGCCCGACGGGACGTAACGGGAAACCAGGCTCGCCACTTTATGCTGATAGCGCACTACCAGCAGGTTGAAGGCCTTCTGATCTCCCTTCTGGACCCGTTCGACAAGGACCTGATCCGTTAACTGCTCGCTCATCCGAGGTAATGTCTCCTCAAACCTAATTCCCATGCGTAATCAGAACGCCACTCCATACACTGCACTATGAGCAAGCACCAGCTTAGAGTGTGCCATTGCTGTAAAGTTCAGTTACGCCTTTGCTTTTTGTTGAAAGCGGATAGACAGTTCATTATCACTCATTATAAGTCTACCACTGCTCAATGAAGTGTCAGGCGCGTAATAAACGTCTGAAATCTCCCTGCAGAGTAACGTAACACAGCATAATTTTCATCATAAAATCTGACGCTAACGATCTGCTTCGCAAAACTTTTCCGCGATTTACAAAGCACATACCACACACGTCATGTTTAGTGGTTACAACCAAAGAGAAATAAAACGTGCTAAATCGCACAGTCTGGTGCTACTCTCAGTGAACCTTGTTTAGTAAATTAAACACACATCATGACGACGACACCCGATCTCTCCTGCGATGTTCTGATTGTCGGTAGCGGCGCTGCCGGTCTCTCCCTCGCCCTGCGCCTTGCAGAGCACAGCTCCGTTATCGTACTGAGTAAGGGGCCCATTTCAGAAGGGTCCACCTTTTATGCTCAGGGCGGCATTGCGGCCGTGTTTGACGAGACCGACAGCATTGAATCCCACGTTGAAGATACGCTGATTGCCGGTGCTGGACTATGCGATCGCCATGCGGTGTCATTCGTCGCCAGCAATGCCCGCCATTGCGTGCAGTGGCTTATCGACCAGGGCGTTCTGTTTGATACAGAAATTCAGGCCAATGGCGCGGAAAGTTATCATCTGACGCGAGAAGGCGGTCACAGCCATCGCCGCATTCTTCATGCTGCCGACGCCACAGGGAAAGAAGTTGAAACGACACTGGTCAGCAAAGCGCTGAATCACCCTAATATTCGGGTGCTGGAACGTAGCAATGCGGTGGACTTGATCGTGTCCGATAAAATCGGTTTGCCCGGGACACGCCGTGTCGTTGGCGCATGGATCTGGAACCGTAATAAAGAAGCCGTTGAAACCTGTGCGGCAAAATCCGTTGTGCTGGCAACAGGCGGCGCATCTAAGGTGTATCAGTACACCACCAACCCGGATATTTCCTCCGGCGACGGTATTGCGATGGCCTGGCGTGCGGGCTGTCGGGTAGCCAATCTCGAATTTAATCAGTTTCACCCTACTGCGCTTTACCATCCTCAGGCTCGCAATTTTCTGCTTACCGAAGCTTTACGCGGTGAAGGCGCGCATCTGAAACGCCCGGATGGTTCACGCTTTATGCCGGATTTCGACGCTCGCGAAGAACTTGCGCCTCGCGATATTGTGGCGCGCGCTATCGATCATGAAATGAAACGGCTTGGCGCTGACTGCATGTATCTGGACATCAGCCATAAGCCGGAAGCGTTTGTTCGCCAGCACTTCCCGATGATCTACGAAAAACTGCTCGGGCTGGGCATTGATTTAACCAAAGAACCTGTTCCGATTGTTCCCGCGGCGCATTACACCTGCGGCGGTGTGATGGTGGATGATTTTGGTCGTACGGACGTTGACGGGCTGTATGCCATTGGCGAAGTCAGTTATACCGGCCTGCACGGCGCTAACCGGATGGCATCAAACTCTCTGCTTGAATGCCTGGTGTACGGCTGGTCTGCGGCGGAAGATATTAAGAAGCGCATGCCCTATGCCCGGCAGAGCAACGAACTTCCTGCCTGGGATGAAAGCCGGGTGGAAAATCCCGACGAACTGGTGGTCATCCAGCATAACTGGCATGAGCTGAGACTCTTTATGTGGGATTACGTGGGGATTGTCAGAACAACGAAGCGCCTGGAACGCGCGCTGCGCCGTATTACTTTGCTGCAGCAGGAACTGGATGAGTACTACGCTCGTTTCCGCGTGTCCAACAACCTGCTGGAACTGCGTAACTTAGTGCAGGTTGCTGAATTGATTGTTCGTTGTGCAATGATGCGCAAAGAGAGCCGGGGCCTGCACTATACGCTTGATTATCCAGAGTTACTGGAAAACTCTGGCCCCTCAGTGCTCTCCCCGTTAGCTCACATAAACAGATAATACGCCTGGGTCAGCGCGGTATACCCCTCAGAGTATTGCTGCTCTGGCCCACGAATAATCAACCTGTCAGTGAAACATTCACCCGCACGCGGAGAGAATGCCAGCAGCACGCGGTGTGGGGGGCGTAAGTCTGTTTCCGCCACATCCGTGCGTAAACGCAAATGCCATCCCATCGACAGCGCCTGCTCGGTAAAGGCATTACCGATGCTTTCGGGCAGCACTACGCAGAAAAACCCTTCTTCAGTAATGGCCTCCGCCGCACAGCTCAACAATGTGCCATGATCAAGCGTGGTGGTGTACCGTGCCTGTTCCCGCTGCGGCGTCGCACACTCTACGCCCTGCTCATAATAAGGAGGGTTGCTGATAATCAGATCATAACGGCTATTCTCTTGTGTGAGCCACTGCTGCACGTCCGCCGTATGAATCTTGATACGATGCGCCCAAGGGGACTCCGCTATGTTTTCCGCCGCCTGCGCTGCTGCGTCAGCATCCAGTTCGACGGCGTCAATCGTCACCTGATCGTCAGTACGTTGTGCCAGCATCAGAGCCAGCAATCCGCTGCCAGCACCAATATCCAGCACCCGATTCACTCTGGCAATCGGTGCCCAGGCGCCCAGCAAAATGCCGTCCGTACCCACTTTCATTGCACAACGATCGTGAGCAACAAAAAACTGTTTGAAGGTAAATCCATTGCGGCGAAGCACGGAACCCGACTGACTCATCATCAACAACCTTTCCTGAAATTTCCCTTGGGGATGGGGTTATGCACAATACCCGAGAACAGATAGCCATACAAACAGATGAAGATTGCAGCCATAACGTCTATAATCAGCGCCCCACACAGAGGTAGATCATGACTGTAACGACTTTTTCCGAACTCGAACTCGACGAAAGCCTGCTGGACGCGCTCCAGGAGAAAGGCTTCACTCGCCCGACCGCCATTCAGGCTGCTGCCATTCCGCCTGCGCTCGAAGGCCGTGATGTACTCGGTTCTGCGCCAACAGGCACCGGTAAAACGGCGGCGTATCTGCTGCCAGCGTTGCAGCACCTGCTCGACTTCCCGCGCAAGAAATCTGGCCCACCCCGCATTCTGATCCTGACGCCAACGCGTGAACTGGCGATGCAGGTGGCCGATCACGCCCGCGAACTGGCGAAGAATACGCATCTCGATATCGCGACCATCACCGGCGGTGTGGCTTATATGAACCACGCCGAGGTGTTTAGCGAAAACCAGGACATCGTGGTCGCAACCACCGGGCGTCTGCTGCAGTACATCAAAGAAGAAAACTTTGACTGTCGCGCCGTCGAAACGCTGATTCTGGATGAAGCAGACCGCATGCTGGACATGGGCTTCGCGCAGGATATCGAAACCATCGCCGGTGAAACTCGCTGGCGCAAGCAGACAATGCTGTTCTCCGCGACGCTGGAAGGCGAAGCTATCAAGGATTTCTCCGAGCGCCTGCTGGAAGATCCGGTGGAAGTGTCTGCCACGCCGTCCACCCGCGAGCGCAAGAAAATCCACCAGTGGTATTACCGTGCCGATAACATTGAGCATAAAACTGCGCTGCTGATCCATCTGCTGCAGCAGGATGATGCTACCCGCTCCATCGTCTTCGTGCGTAAACGTGAGCGAGTGCATGAACTGGCGGGCTGGTTGCGCGATAAAGGCATCAACAACTGCTATCTCGAAGGCGAGATGGTCCAGGTGAAACGTAACGAAGCGATTAAACGTCTGACCGATGGACGCGTTAATGTGCTGGTTGCTACTGACGTTGCCGCGCGCGGGATCGACATTCCTGACGTTAGCCACGTGTTCAACTTCGATATGCCACGCAGCGGCGATACCTATCTGCACCGTATCGGCCGTACCGGTCGCGCGGGTCAAAAAGGCACGGCGATTTCATTGGTCGAAGCCCATGACCATCTGCTGCTGCACAAAATTGGCCGCTATATTGAAGAGCCGCTGAAAGCACGTGTGATAGACGAGCTGCGTCCAACCACTCGAGTGCCGAGTGAGAAAAACAAAGGCAAACCGTCGAAGAAGGCGATGGCTAAACGCGAAGAGAAGAAGAAGGCTGAGCAGGAAAAACCACGTGTGAAGAAACGTCACCGTGATGCCAAAAATATTGGCAAACGTCGTAAGCCTAGCGCTACGGCGACGGCAACAGAGCAGAAGCCAACTGAAGAGTAAAAAAAAAGCCGGGAAAATTTCCCGGCTTTTTTATTTCCCACCCCTGAGAAATTACAGACTTTCAGTGAAAGTACGGGCGATAACGTCGCGCTGCTGTTCTGGGGTCAGAGAGTTGAAACGTACGGCATAACCAGACACACGAATGGTCAGCTGCGGATATTTTTCCGGGTTTTCTACCGCATCCAGCAGAGTCTCACGACGCAGAACGTTAACGTTCAGGTGCTGACCGCCTTCAACGCGCACTTCCGGCTGTACGTCGACTGGCACTTCACGGTATTCGATGTCGCCCAGGTTATTGACTGCCACAACCTGATCTTCAGTGAAACCGCCTTTTGCTACCAGGCAGCGTGCTTCCCCTTTCTCGCTGTCCAGCAGCCAGAAAGAGTTCAGCAGGTCGTCGTTTGCCGCTTTGGTAATCTGGATACCTTTAATCATTGTATGCCTCCTGGGCTAAATTATTCATTTTCATCAGCCATACACTGGCCAATTGGTAAAACCATTGTTGCTTGAGTGTATATATATCAGTCGAACCCCCAGCAAACCTTGATTCAAATCAACAAAAACCACACATCAACTATGGTGACGCACTGAAACTATTGATCTAAATCAGTTTTAACCCGCCACCCAATACAAAAATCGTTGTGAAACCTCAATTTTTTTTGATGCTGCACGTCGCGGCGGAAACGCAAAATTTTACGCTGCAGAAAGAAGCCGTTAAGCTAGGGCCAAGCACATTCGCAGGAGAGCGAGATGACCACTTCCTTAACCTGGCACGACGTCCTGGCCAGCGAAAAAGAACAACCGTATTTTATGAATACGCTGGCGACGGTTGCCAATGAGCGCCAATCCGGGATGACAATTTATCCCCCGCAGAAAGATGTCTTCAACGCCTTTCGCTTTACAGAACTGAGCGACGTGAAGGTCGTTATCCTCGGGCAGGACCCTTATCACGGGCCTGGTCAGGCGCATGGTCTGGCCTTTTCCGTGCAGCCGGGCATCGGTATTCCGCCTTCACTGCTGAATATGTATAAAGAACTGGAGGGGACTCTTCCCGGCTTTAAGCGTCCAACCCACGGCTATCTGGAAAGTTGGGCTCGCCAGGGTGTGTTACTGCTCAATACGGTGCTCACCGTGCGAGCCGGGCAGGCACATTCCCATGCCAGTCTGGGCTGGGAAACCTTTACCGATAAGGTGATCGCGCTGATCAACGAACACTGCGAAGGCGTGGTGTTTTTGCTGTGGGGCTCTCATGCGCAAAAGAAAGGGGCGATTATCGACCGTCAACGCCATCATGTGTTAAAAGCGCCGCATCCTTCCCCCCTCTCTGCACATCGTGGCTTCTTTGGCTCTAACCACTTTGTTCAGGCCAATGAGTGGCTGGCCCAAAAAGGGGAAGCGCCCATTGACTGGATGCCGGTCTTACCGGCGGAAAGCGAATAAAAAAAATGCCAGCATCGCGCTGGCATTTTTTATTGATTAGCCGACTCAGGCTTTGTTCTGACGCCACCATTCGGCCAGCAGAACACCTGTCGCGACGGAGACGTTCAGGCTTTCAACATTCCCTGTACCGTTGATAGCGACGCTCAGATCCGCGCTGTCGAGTGCGGCATCAGACAGCCCATCGCGTTCCTGACCTAACACCAGCACCATTTTCTTCGGCAGCGTCGCTTTAAACAACGGAGTGCCTTCGTGGCTGGACGTGGTGACAATCGCATAGCCCGCTTTGCGGAACTGGTCCAGCGCATCAATGACGCTGTCGCCAGTGATAGGTTTCACGTGCTCTGCGCCACCTTCAGCAGTACGGATTGCTGCGCCAGATTCCAGCACGGCGGCATCCTGCACTAATACACCTTTCACGCCAAAGTGCGCGCAGCTACGCATAATAGCGCCGAGGTTATGCGGGTTGCCCACATCTTCCAGCGCCAGAACGCAATCTTCTTCACCTGCTTCGCTAACCCATTGCTGCACGCTGGTGCCGTTACGTTTCTTGATAAGGAAGCAAACGCCACCGTGGTGCTCAGTACCGGAAGCTTTTGCAAGCTCTGCTTCATCGACCACGTGATACGCTTTGCGGTTTGCCGCCATCCAGCGCAGGGCTTCTTTGAAGCGTGGAGTGACGCTCTGGATAAACCAGGCGCGTACGATGCAATCCGGGCGGCTCAGGAACAGGGCCTGACAGGCGTTCTCACCGTAGACACGAGTTTCTTCCGCACGCTGACGGCGAATAACTTCTGGATCAACGAAGCTTTTGCCGCTGATCCCGCCGTGATCGGGTTTCTCTACTGCGTCATCACCCGGTGCCCGGGAAACGGTACGCCATGGAGATTGTTCACGCGGCTGGCTGTCACGGGAGGCATTATCACGGAAGCGGTCACCGCCACGGGGTTTGCCATCACGAGATTTTCCATCGCGATTATCGCGCGCAGGACGACGACCACCTTCGGTGCGGGACGGGCCGCTGCGACCTCCGCCTTTACCGGTGCGCGGGTTTGCCGTGCGTTTATCCGAGTCATCATCACTGCGGACATACATCACTTTGACCTTGCCGCTTTTGTTTTTCAGTTCGTCGTTCATCTTTATTCTCCACCTGCGCTGCGCGAAGCGCGAAGATTACCCGATGTGTCCGAGCTTCGCCATGATTTCATACCAAAGAGTGCGACTATTGTACCCATTGAATAAACCTGATTGTCCTTTAAAACAGTCTCGTCGATAATATGTAACATTAAAGAAACATTCGGCCTTCCGGCCGTTGCATAAACCCGATTACCCAGAGGTTAGCTATGAATACCGTTTGTGCCAGTTGCCAGGCGCTTAACCGTATCCCCGACGATCGTATTAACGAAACAGCAAAATGTGGCCGCTGCGGTCACGACCTGTTTGATGGCGATGTGATCAATGCAACCGGCGAGACGCTGGATAAATTGTTGAAGGACGATTTGCCCGTTGTCGTCGACTTCTGGGCCCCGTGGTGCGGCCCTTGCCGTAATTTCGCGCCTATCTTTGAAGATGTAGCGGAAGAGCGCAGCGGGAAAATGCGCTTTGTCAAAGTGAACACCGAAGCGGAACGTGAGCTTAGCGCGCGCTTTCGTATTCGCAGCATCCCAACCATTATGATTTTTCATAAAGGCCAGGTTGTCGATATGCTCAATGGTGCCGTTCCTAAAGCGCCATTCGATAGCTGGCTGAACGAGGCCACTCAGGCATAATCTCCTCGGGGCACGGCTTGTGCCCCGCTTTGCCCTCTGCGACAATAGCGTTTTTCCTGCATGATTTCCCATGACTGATAACGCCGTACTTCGTCTTCGTGCCGAACGTCTCGCTCGCGCCACGCGCCCTTTTCTTGCTCGCGGCAACCGCATTCGTCGCTGCCAACGCTGCCTGCTTCCGCTTAAACAATGTCTGTGCGACACACTCACGCCTTCTGGCGCACGCAGTCGTTTCTGTCTGGTGATGTTCGATACCGAGCCGATGAAGCCGAGTAATACCGGACGCCTGATTGCCGATATATTGCCGGACACCGAAGCGTTCCAGTGGTCACGCACAGAGCCGCCTCAGGCACTGCTGGAGCTGGTTAAGAACCCGGCTTATCAGCCGATGGTTGTCTTTCCCGCTTCCTATGCAGGCCATGAACGCGAAGTGATCGCCGCGCCACCGTCAGGCAAGCCGCCACTCTTTATTATGCTGGATGGCACCTGGACTGAGGCGCGTAAAATGTTTCGCAAAAGCCCTTATCTGGATGCGCTGCCGGTCATTTCCGTTGATTTATCCCGGGTTTCTCATTACCGCTTACGCGAAGTGCACGCAGAAGGTCAGTATTGCACCGCCGAAGTCGCTATTGCGTTGTTGGATCTCGCCGATGATGTGCAAGCAGCAAGCGCTTTGGGTGACCATTTTCAACGCTTCCGCACCCGCTATCTTGCAGGAAAAACGCAGCATAAGGGAAACATCACAGTGCCCGAGGCAGAAAGCGTTTAAAATCATTCAGGAACGAATGTCCTGGAGAGAGTGCGATGAGCCAACGAGGGCTGGAAGCATTACTGAGACCCAAATCGATTGCGGTGATTGGCGCCTCGATGAAACCCCAGCGCGCCGGGTATCTGATGATGCGCAATTTATTGGCGGGCGGGTTTAGCGGCCCTGTGCTTCCCGTGACGCCAGCCTGGAAAGCGGTGCTTGGCGTGCTGGCGTGGCCAGATATCGACTCTCTGCCCTTCATGCCCGATCTCGCCATCATCTGTACTAACGCCAAACGTAATCTGGCGTTGCTCGAAGCCTTAGGCGAGAAAGGCTGCAAAACCTGCATTATTCTTTCTTCGCCTCCAGAGCAATCCGCTGAACTCAAAGCCTGTGCCTCACGCTACCAGATGCGCCTGCTTGGCCCGAACAGCCTTGGGCTGCTGGCCCCGTGGCAAGGCCTGAATGCCAGTTTTTCGCCGGTCCCCATCCGTCGCGGAAAACTGGCGTTTATTTCCCAATCCGCAGCGGTGTCTAACACCATTCTCGACTGGGCGCAGCAGCGCGAAATGGGGTTCTCTTACTTCATCGCGCTGGGCGACAGCCTTGATATCGACGTAGACGATCTGCTCGATTTTCTTGCCCGCGATACGAAGACCAGCGCCATTCTGCTGTATCTGGAACATCTTAGTGATGCGAGGCGCTTTGTCTCGGCAGCCCGAAGTGCATCGCGTAATAAACCGATTCTGGTTATCAAAAGCGGCCGTAGTCCGGCAGCTCAGCGTTTACTGCATGTTAATTCCGGAATGGACCCGGCATGGGATGCCGCCATTCAGCGCGCAGGCCTGCTGCGAGTTCAGGATACCCACGAATTGTTTTCCGCTGTAGAAACGCTCAGCCATATGCGCCCTTTACGCGGTGAGCGGTTGATGATTATGAGTAACGGTGCTGCTCCTGCGGCACTGGCTCTGGATGAACTCTGGCTGCGGAACGGTAAACTGGCGACACTGAGTGAGGAAACGATTTCTGCTTTGCGGGCCGCCTTGCCCGCCAGTGTCGAGGCCGCGAATCCGCTCGATTTGCGCGATGATGCCAGCAGCCAGCATTATCAGAAGGCGCTTAACCTTCTGCTTGATAGCCAGGACTACGACGCGTTGCTGGTCATTCATTCGCCCAGCGCCGCAGCTCCCGGTACCGAAAGCGCTCAAGCATTGATTGAGACGCTGAACCAACACCCACGCGGCAAATATGTCACCGTACTGACCAACTGGTGCGGCGAATACTCCTCGCAGGAAGCTCGCCGTTTATTCAGTGACGCCGGGCTCCCTACCTATCGCACACCTGAAGGCACCATTACGGCATTTATGCATATGGTGGAATACCGCCGCAATCAAAAGCAATTGCGTGAAACCCCCGTGCTGCCAGACCTGCTTACTGCCAACACTGCGGAAGCGCACGCGCTGCTCCAGCAAGCGATTAAGGAAGGTGCGACCTCGCTGGATACTCATGAGGTTCGGCCTATTTTACAAGCTTACGGCCTGCAAACGTTGCCGACCTGGATTGCAGCGGATAGCGCTGAAGCCGTGCATATCGCCGAGCAGATAGGCTATCCCGTTGCGCTGAAATTGCGCTCGCCAGACATTCCACATAAGTCCGAAGTTCAGGGCGTGATGCTTTACTTGCGCACAGCGGCAGAAGTTCAGCAAGCCGCGGATGCGATTTTCGACCGTGTCAAAATGGCGTGGCCGCAAGCCAGAGTTCATGGGCTTCTGGTTCAAAGCATGGCTAACCGCGCCGGAGCACAGGAATTGCGCGTCGTGGTTGAACACGATCCGTTGTTCGGCCCTCTGATTATGTTGGGTGAAGGTGGTGTGGAGTGGCGGGCGGAAGATCAGGCCGCCGTTGCCTTGCCGCCGTTGAACATGAACCTTGCTCGCTATTTGGTTATTCAGGCAATCAAGAGCAAAAAGATTCGCGGCCGCAGTGCGCTGCGACCTCTGGATATCGCCGGATTGAGCCATTTGCTGGTGCAAGTCTCTAACCTGATTGTCGACTGTCCGGAAATCCAGCGGCTGGATATTCACCCTCTTTTGGCTTCAGCGGGTGATTTTACTGCTCTGGATGTCACGCTCGACATTGCCGCCTTTGACGGCGACAGCGAAAGCCGACTGGCTATTCGCCCTTATCCACAGCAATTTGAAGAATGGGTAGTAATGAAAAATGGCGAACGCTGTCTGTTTCGCCCTATCCTCCCGGAAGATGAGCCGCTGCTTCAACAGTTTATTTCCAGAGTCACTAAGGAAGACCTTTACTACCGCTACTTCAGTGAAATCAATGAATTTACTCACGACGATTTAGCCAACATGACGCAAATCGACTACGATCGAGAGATGGCTTTTGTTGCTGTTCACACCACTTCGGAGCGAACTGAAATTCTTGGGGTGACGCGAGCGATTTCCGATCCTGACAATATTGATGCCGAGTTTGCCGTACTGGTGCGCTCAGATTTAAAAGGGCTAGGACTTGGGCGGCGATTGCTGGAGAAGCTCATCAATTACACGCGAGAACACGGTCTGCAGCGTCTGAATGGCATCACCATGCCGAACAATCAGGGAATGATTGCGCTGGCCCGAAAGCTGGGTTTTGACGTTGATATCCAGCTTGAAGATGGCATTGTGGGATTGACGCTAAAGCTCACGCCTTCGTCATCGTAACTAAGCTGCTGGAAATGTTGACCACTTTAGCCTGCACTGATGGTATTATTGCTCGCTTCTGTCGTCTGCATGGTACAGAGACCCTTGATTAATCAGAGAAGAAACGCACTGTGATGTTGTCAAAATTTAAGCGCAACAAGCATCAACAACACCTTGCTCAACTACCTAAGCTTTCTCAGTCAGTTGATGATGTCGAGTTCTTTTACACTCCCGCTGATTTTCGGGAAGCGCTCCTGGCAAAGATAGCCAGCGCTACGCGCCGTATCTGCATTGTTGCCCTGTATCTGGAACAAGATGACGGGGGTAAAGGCGTTCTGGACGCCATCTATGCGGCAAAACGTGCTCGCCCGGAACTGGATGCTCGCATCCTTGTCGACTGGCATCGCGCCCAGCGTGGCCGTATTGGTGCAGCCGCCTCGAATACCAACGCCGACTGGTATTGCCGTATGGCGCAGGAAAACCCTGACATTCACATTCCGGTCTACGGTGTTCCCGTTAATACACGTGAAGCCCTCGGCGTGCTGCATTTCAAAGGCTTTATCATCGACGATAGCGTGCTCTATAGCGGCGCCAGTCTGAACGACGTCTATCTGCATCAGCATGATAAGTATCGCTATGACCGTTATCAGTGCATCCGCAATGCCAACATGGCCGATATCATGTTCGACTGGGTGGATCAAAACCTGGTTCACGGTCGTGGGGTGAATCGTCTCGATAACGATGGACGCCCAAAAAGTCCGGAAATCAAAAATGATATCCGCCTTTATCGCCAGGAATTACGTGATACCGGTTATCATTTCCAGGGCAATGCGGACAACGATCAGCTTTCGGTAACACCGCTGGTCGGGCTTGGAAAATCGAGCATGCTAAACAAAACGATTTTCCATCTGATGCCCTGCACGGAGCACAAGCTCACAATCTGCACCCCGTATTTCAACCTGCCTGCGGTGCTGGTGCGCAATATCATTCACCTGCTGCGTCAGGGCAAAAAGGTGGAGATCATCGTCGGTGATAAAACGGCTAATGACTTCTACATTCCGGAAGATCAGCCGTTTAAAATCATCGGGGCTCTACCCTATCTTTATGAAATCAATCTGCGTCGCTTCCTCAGCCGCCTGCAATACTATGTGAACACCGATCAACTGGTCGTGCGGTTGTGGAAAGATGAAGACAACAGCTATCACCTGAAAGGCATGTGGGTGGACGATGAGTGGATGCTGCTGACCGGCAACAACCTCAATCCACGCGCCTGGCGCCTGGATCTGGAGAATGCGATCCTTATTCATGACCCTAAGCAGCAACTGGCTGCCGCTCGTGAAAAAGAGCTCGCGCTGATTCGTACACACACCACGGTGGTTAATCATTACCGTGACTTGCAAAGCATTGCCGATTACCCGGTAAAAGTGCGAAAGCTGATCCGCCGTTTACGTCGTATTCGTATCGACAGGCTTATCAGCCGCATTCTGTAATCATCAGGCCCCGCAATGTCGGGGCTTTTTTACAGAGGCTCACTATGCGAACCCTTCTTCTGTGCTCTTCATTTTTGCTTTGTGGCTGCAGCCATATGGCCAACGATGCCTGGACAGGTCAAGACAAAGCTCAGCACTTTATGGCCTCGGCGATACTTTCCGCAGCCGGAAATGAGTATGCTCAACGTCAGGGAAACAGCCAGGACCGCAGTGCCGTTTATGGTTTGATGTTTTCCGTGAGTCTGGGGGCAGGAAAAGAACTGTGGGACAGCCGCCCATCGGGGAGCGGCTGGAGTTGGAAAGATTTCGCATGGGATGTGGCTGGAGCCACAACTGGCTATGCCGTGTGGCAAATGGCCCGTCAATAGCGCTACAGACGCAGACCTTTTCCTTTACGGTGCAACATCAGCGAGACCAGGAAAGCCAGCGCCCCCATCAGTGTGACATACCAGAAGAACACGCTTTCAAAACCGACCGATTTCAGTGACAAAGCAACATACTCTGCTGAACCACCAAAGAGCGCATTCGCGACCGCATAGGAAAGCCCGACCCCTAATGCACGTACTTGCGCTGGAAACATCTCAGCTTTCAGTATCCCGCTAATCGAAGTGTAAAAGCTGGCGATCAGCAACGCACACATCACCAGTGCGAATGCGGCATACGGCGACTGAACATGCTGTAAGGCGGTAAGAATAGGCACGGTGAACAATGTTGCCAGCCCACCAAAACAAAGCATTGAGTTACGACGGCCGATTCTGTCCGAAAGTGCGCCAAACAGTGGCTGTACAATCATGTAAACAAAGAGCGCAGCGGTCATCACGATACTGGCTACGCTGGCGCTCATACCCGTCGTGTTGACCAGATACTTTTGCATATAGGTCGTGAAGGTATAGAACACCAACGAACCGCCTGCAGTAAACCCAAGAACCATGATGAAAGCTTTGCGATTTCGCCACAGCCCCTTAAGAGATCCTGCTTCTTTCAGCGCTCGCGTTTCTTGCTGGGATGTTTCATCCAATTGACGTCGCAACCAGAGAGCAACCAACGCCAGCACTGCACCTAATGCAAAGGGAATTCGCCATCCCCATGCATGCAGATCTTCGTTGCTCAGCACTTGCTGCAAAACAACGACGACCAATAGCGCGAGCAGTTGACCGCCAATCAAGGTGACGTACTGGAATGAGGCAAAGAAACCTTTGCGGCCTTCAATAGCAACTTCACTCATGTAAGTTGCACTGGTCCCGTACTCTCCACCCACTGACAGCCCCTGGAATAAACGAGCCAGCAGTAACAATGCAGGCGCCCAGGTTCCAATGGTTGCATAACCGGGCAAACATGCGATGACTAAAGAGCCAAAGCACATCATGCACACAGAGATAAGCATTGAGGTTTTACGTCCATGGCGATCGGCGATACGCCCAAACAGCCATCCACCAATAGGTCGCATCAGAAAGCCCGCGGCAAAGACCCCGGCAGTTTGCAGGAGTTGAGTCGTGGTATTTCCTGAAGGGAAAAAGATATGAGCAAAGTAGAGAGAACAGAATGAATAGACATAAAAGTCAAACCATTCAACAAGATTCCCGGACGAGGCCCCCACGATTGCCCAAACCCGCCGACGGGTATCTCCATCAGCGACGGTACTCCGGGAAGAAAATGCATTCTCGGTCATTGTAATAATACTCCTGGCATCGTTCTGATCTGCCTCGTAGTGATTCACAAGCACTACGGGAGAACAATTAGTGAACAAGATGTTACATAATTGTTATATTTTATTTTGTGATCTTACGCACAAAATCACTTAGCATGATCAGTATTCAGGAATAGTCGCAGGGGAAAGGAGGATATAAAGGCTGAATGGCGTATCTTAACGAGTGAATTTCATACAGTTAATTGTGAATAAACGCAAAAAACCCCGGCCTTTCGGTCGGGGTTTTTTGCTTTATTTGATGCCTGGCAGTTGTATGCCGGGCTTCCTGCCCGTCACCCTCCGGGCAGCACTGCGTGCTGTGCAAAATCGTTCCCGACGATTTTGTCCTACTCAGGAGAGCGTTCACCGACAAACAACAGATAACAAAAAAACCCCATGCTTTCGCATGAGGTTTTCTTGTTTATTTGATGCCTGGCAGTTCCCTACTCTCACATGGGGAGACCCCACACTACCATCGGCGCTACGGCGTTTCACTTCTGAGTTCGGCATGGGGT